>CAZHLF010000181.1:0-4867 GCA_964532845.1 uncultured Tissierella sp. | reverse complement strand
ATATATCTTTCTGCTTCTTCTATTGTTAAATCTGATAACCAAAGCTGGTTTGGTTTTCCGAATCTTATTGCTACCTTTTCTACAGCTGTTAGTATGATTAAACTATCAGCATCTACTAATTCCGCTAATTTTGCAGTGGAAAAGTCCTTATCTATTACAGCTGGTACTCCTTCTAAACCATTATCACCTTGGATTACTGGAATTCCTCCTCCTCCAGCTGCTATAACAACTTGTCCAGCAGCAATCAAGGACTTAATGGATTCAATTTCAACTATGTCAACTGGTTTTGGCGAAGGAACTACTCTTCTATATCCTCTACCTGCATCTTCCTTAAAAGAAAAACCCTTAGCAATCATCTTATCTGCTTCTTCCCTGGAGTAAAATGAACCTACTGGTTTTGTTGGATTATTAAAAGCAGGGTCTTCTTTATCGACTACTACTTGAGTTACAATAGTAGCAACAGCCATGTTTAAATTTCTTTTATTAAGTTCGTTTTGTATAGCGTTTTGCAGATGATATCCAATATATCCCTGACTCATTGCTCCACATTCTGGAAATGGCATTTCAGGTGTTGAGACTTCTGACTTTGAAGCAGCATCCATGGCTAAATTTATCATACCTACTTGGGGACCATTTCCATGAGAAATTATTACCTGATTTCCCTCCTGGATTAAATCCACTATAGACTTGGATGTATGTCTAACTGCTTCCTTCTGTGATTCCGGGTCATTTCCTAATGCATTTCCACCTAAAGCAATTACAATCTTTTTCAATAGCATCTCCTCCAACACTCAGTTTAAATACATTTTATATTATCCATTTTCAAATGTAAATAAATAAGTATACAGACTTTTTTTATTTATTAGTTGTAAAATGATATTGTCTAACAAATTTATATATGTTACAATAGACTCTTAAATTATTTTTGGACTCCTCTATGTATTAGTAAGTAAATAATGGGTATAAATATAAAGAAATTTAAAGCGGAGGTGGTAGCTTGAGCGAATATGTTTGCGTTATAGGTGGCGCTAATATTGATATTAGTGGAACATCTACTGATAAACTAAATGCAAGGGATTCAAACCCAGGAATAGTAAATACCTCCTTAGGTGGTGTAGGCAGAAATATTGCTGAAAACCTAAGTAGAATGGGTGTTAAAGTTGAATTCATCTCAATTCTAGGGAATGACAACTATTCCAGGGATATTCAAGAAAGCTGTAAGGAGTTAAACATAAGCCTTGAGCATTCTGTTATCCTTGATGATAAAAGAACTTCAATTTATCTCTGTGTAAATGATGAAGAAGGAGATATGGCTGTAGCAATATCTGATATGGAGATTTATGAAATGATAACTCCTGAGTTTCTAAAAGAAAGATTAGATATAATAAATAATTCTAAAGCCTGCATCTCAGATACAAATATTCCAAAAGAATCACTTACATTCCTAATGGAAAATGTTACGGTTCCAATATTTATTGATACTGTATCAATTCACAAAACAGAAAAAATTAAAGACAATCTCCATAATATTCATGGATTAAAACCAAATATCCTTGAAGCGGAAATCCTATCAGGAATAAAAATTAGTTCTGATGATGATGTAAAAAAAGCTGCAGAAATACTCCTTGGTAAAGGTATAAAACAACTCTTTTTAACACTTGGGTCTAATGGAGTATATATTACAGATGGTAAATATAGTGGACAACTACCTACTATGGTTAAAAAAATAGTCAATGCTACTGGAGCTGGTGATAGCTTCATAGCCGGTGTTGTGTTTGGATTTCTTAAGGGCTATGATATAGAAAAATGTGCTAGAACTGGTCTTGCTGCATCATCAATATGTCTAATGTCTAGAGATACCGTAAGCAAAGAAATATCAGAAGATAATATTTTAAAATTATTGAAAAATACGGAGGTAATGTAATGAAAGATTATTTAGTAGTATCAAAGGAAGTACAAGAGGCACTTAATGAAGGAAAACCAGTAGTTGCACTTGAGTCAACAATTATATCACATGGGATGCCATATCCTAAAAATGTTGAAACAGCACTAAATGTTGAAAAATTAGTTAGAGATAATGGTGCAATTCCAGCTACCATAGCTATTATCAAGGGTAAACTAACTGTAGGTATCTCACCAGAGGAAATTGACTACTTAGGTAAAAAGGGTCTAGCTGTAACAAAAGCTAGTAGAAGAGATATTCCAATCCTCGTAGCAAGAGGTGAAGATGGAGCTACTACTGTTGCTGCAACTATGATTATTGCAAACTTAGCAGGAATTAAGGTCTTTGCTACAGGTGGAATTGGTGGAGTTCATAGAGGAGCAGAAACAACAATGGACATTTCTGCAGACTTAGAAGAGTTATCAAATACAAATGTTAATGTAGTTTGTGCTGGAGCAAAATCAATACTAGACCTTGGCTTAACTTTAGAATATCTTGAAACAAAAGGTGTACCTGTAATTGGATATAATACAGACAAGCTTCCTGCATTCTATACAAGAGACAGCGAATTCAATGTAAACTACCGTATGGAAACCCCTCTTGAAATAGCAAAAGCTATTAAAGCAAAGAATGAACTAGGCTTAAATGGAGCTATGTTAATAGCTAATCCAATCCCTGAAGAATATTCTATGGATAGAAATGAAATTGACACAGTTATTGCAAATGCTGTTATAGAAGCTGATGAGCTAGGAGTTAAAGGTAAAGATACAACTCCTTTCCTACTTGATAAGATACAAAAGCTTACTGAAGGAAGAAGCCTTGAAGCTAATATTCAACTAGTATATAATAACGTAAAATTAGGGGCACAAATTGCCAAGGAATTAAGTGGATTAAATTAAGCATAGAAAAACGCACTGGGGTTTAAATTCCAGTGCGTTTTTTAATATTATCTTATTTTAAATTACTATTTGAAGAACCTAATACATCTTTAATCTTATGCTGTACCATTCCCTTAATTGCTGATCTTGCAGGTCCTAAGTATTTTCTAGGGTCAAAATCAGAAGGGTTTTCAGCAAAATGCTTACGAATTGCCGCAGTCATTGCAAGTCTTAAGTCTGTATCTATATTTATCTTACATACTCCGGACTTGGCAGCTTGACGAAGCATATGCTCTGGAACACCTTGTGCTCCTGGAATACTTCCACCATATTGGTTACAAAGAGCAACAAATTCTGGCATAACAGTTGAAGCGCCATGTAATACTAATGGGAATCCTTGTAGCTTATTAGTGATGATATCAAGTCTTTCAAAGTCTAGCTTTGGTTCTCCTTTGAACTTATATGCTCCATGACTAGTTCCAATAGCTATAGCAAGTGAGTCTATTCCAGTTCTTTCAACAAATTCAACAGCCTGATCAGGATCAGTATAGCTAGCATCTTCTTTGCTAACATTTATAGCATCTTCTACTCCAGCTAGTCTTCCTAATTCTGCCTCTACCACTACGCCTCTAGCATGAGCATATTCAACTACTTCTTTAGTAATTCTTATATTTTCTTCAAATGGATGGTGGGAAGCGTCGATCATAACAGATGTAAATCCGTCGTCTATACACTTCTTAACGATATCTAAATCTTCACCATGGTCTAGATGTAAAACTATATCTAGTCCACTATCCTCTACAGCAGCTTCCACTAGCTTTCTTAAATAAACTGAGCTAGCATATTTTCTTGCTCCAGCAGATACCTGTAATATAAGAGCAGAATGTTCTTCCTTAGCTGCTTCGATAATACCTTGTATTATCTCCATGTTGTTAACATTGAATGCGCCTATGGCATAACCACCTTCATAAGCCTTTTTAAACATTTCTCTTGATGTAACTAAAGCCATTTATAATACCCCCTCAATAAACAATTAGATATGATAAGCAATTATAAAAAGTGCATACCAAATATACGAGTTTTATCCCTCGTCTCTCTAAATATGATTATACCCTATTATTTGTGTTTTTCACATTAAAATTATTCTTTAACAAAATGGCAATTGAGATGAAGATTTTGTAATTATTGAAAGCATTTGCTCCAAATTACTTTAGCTAAAATTTTTAAAACTATATTTTGCAGTATATTTAAATATTTTATGAACCTTCTTCTAACATCAAGTAATTGTGTATATTTTCATTACCAAAAGTGTCTTATAATTAGGTATGTTCCAATAATCACTATAAGCAAAGATAAAAATGGAAAAAAATAGTTTCTTGTTTTCATTACAGTATCCCATTCTTCAGTATTCATTAATAATTGTACGCCATATATCTCCTTTAATTTACGCTTATATTTCCTAAATGAAATTATATCAATTATAAAAGAACATCCAATAAAAAATTCTCCTATCAAAAAAATGATAAACAAAATTCCCATATTTCTATTTTTTTGTGTCCAATCAAACACTTGACCATCAACAAAGATGACTCCATATATACCTGCAGCAATAATAGCAATTAGGGATAAAATTCTCTTTACTATATCAGAGTATATTTCATCGCTTTTAGAAAATAATTCTACGAATTCCTCTTTCATCATTTTTTTATTATCAAAATATTCTCTAGTTCTATTTGCAATAACCATTTTAAGAATATCATCAAAATGGCTTATCATATCATTAACCTGATTATTACTTAAAGTTGTAATTGATTCTAAATTTTCCACATTATTTAGATAATTATTTACGATATTTCTCTTTAGATCTATACCTATTCCCTTATCTTTATCTGAAACTATCCACATGTAAGATTGATAGAAAAATTTATTCGAAAATTTATCATTTTCTTTCCATTTCAATTCAATAAATGATCTTTTCTCTTTCTGGGAGCCCATGAAGATAAAAGAAAAATTTTTAGTATCTTTATCATAATAAACTTTATCAGCA
>CAZHLF010000180.1:0-4905 GCA_964532845.1 uncultured Tissierella sp. | reverse complement strand
TTGTCAATTTAATTCAAAGTATCTCACACTATTTAATTAACTAGGTTCATGCTCATCTCTGAGCTGTTCACCCTCACTTGGGGAACTTTCTTAGTATAACATCACTCAAGGTGATTGTCAACTACTTTTTAAAGAATCTTTTAAGTTTGTTTTCTTATTCAATTCTTATTTGTTGTTGGTGCTGTTCAGCAGCCAACTTTTATAATATTACTCTCTTTTAGGATAAAAGTCAACACCTTTTCCCAATTTCTTTTTAAATTCTTTTGGTATTTTTCAATATTTCCAGGTTTTTCTAAAATAGGAATCCTTAAAATTCCTGTTTTCATCGTCTACAAAACCTCTTAACCCTCAATTTTGCTACATCCAAACAAGATATGATCTTTATTATTCACTTTTCATTAACTTGTCATTGGATTATTATATTACCCAATATATATTCTCCTAAATCATATTTTATATACATCATACAAGTAAACATATATAAATGTCTTTCATAGTAGTATGAAGGATTCTTAAGCTTAACTATCCTTTCTATTGTTTACTATTGAAAAACATCTAAAGAAGTAGATAATTATAGCTTTTCTTCTTACTAATATAGGTTAAGTTCCTAAATTAAAGATTTAAATAGTAGAACTTTCCTATTCGTAATATAAAAAAGCCCTATGGTTTTCCATAGAACTCATATATATTTATTCTAACATTGTCTTTTCTATTTCTTTTCTCAGTTTCTCAAGTATTCTCTTCTCGATTCTGGAGACTGTCATTTGAGATATCTCTAAGTTTTTCGCTATTGCTACTTGCGTTTTCTTATTAAAATACCTTTCTACTAATATCTGTTTCTCTATTTCGTTTAACTTTTCCATTGTCTTCATCAGAAAATCATTATTTTCTATTCTGCTAAAGTATAGATCCTCTTCACCAATAAGTTCTGCTAAATTAACTTCCTTATCATCATTATGTGAATCATAAGTGATGTCTAAGGACTGAGGTGTATATACCTTACTTGCCTCCATAGCCTCCAATACTTCTTCCTCTGTGGAGTTTAAATACTGAGCTATATCTTCTATTGTAGGTGAGCGTTGAAGCTGCTGACTAAGTTGTACCTTGGCATTATTGATTTTTTTAGAAAGTTCTTGTATTCTTCTTGGAACTCTAATTGTCCAACCTTTATCTCTAAAGTACTTCTTTATTTCTCCAATTATAGTTGGGGTAGCAAAACTTGAGAATTCAAAACCCTTATCTATATCATATCTATCTATTGCATATATTAGTCCAATACAAGCTACCTGATATATATCATCATAATCTATACCTCTGTTGGCATATTTCTTTGCCAAAATCTCAGCTATATATAGATGCTTTTCTATAAGGATATCACGAACTTCTTTTTCTCCCTTTTCTCTATACTTTCTAAACAAAATTCTAATACCTTCTTTGTCTAGATTTTTTAAATTGTCTTTATCATAGTAGCTTTTACTAATCATAGACTACATCCTCTACACTATATATTTGGTCATCTCAATACCATTATCATCGAAGTTTACCTCATCCATCAATGATTTAATAATTAAAATACCTAGTTCTCTATCTCTTGCATTATCTAAATCTTCAGGAATGTCTTCTCTTGCATCACTGACCTTGATTACAAGTTTTTCTTCTTCTAGCTCAAATTTAATAGATATTGTTTCATTGGCACATAGGCTAAATGAGTTGACACAAGCTTCACCAATAGCTACCTTTATATCCTCTATTTCATCAATATTAAGACCACATTTATATGAAATTGATGAGGATGTAAGTCTAATAACACTAATATAGTCAGGCTTCTTAGGGATCGTTAACAATACTGAATCCTTATTCATCTTGTTCACCCCTAATAATAAATAGCTTGTCTAGCTCAGTTATAGAAAATAATTTTCTTATATTAGGTTTAATATTAGTCAAATAGATATTGTGTTCATTTTCCTTAACTTTCTTAAGGATTCCAATCAATGCACCAAGTCCAGTACTATCAATATACTCAAGACTTTCTCCATCCAGTAATAAATCTGCTTTTTGCTCATCAAAGTTTTTTAAAACCTGATCCTTAAATTCTGCAGATGTATAAATATCCATATCACCTTCAGGTAAAATCAACCAGATGTTTTCTTCATTATTAAAAGTAATTGTTGTGTTAAATGCCACTCTTATTCCTCCTATCTGGTAAAATGAAATAAAACCAAGTATTTTAATCATACTTGGTTTTATTTTATACTAAATATCTAATATTGTAAAGTTAAGTATTTTCTACTCTTCTACATACTTTGCAACTGCAACTACCTTATCATCAGTCATCTTCATCAGAGTAACCCCTTGTGTACTTCTTCCCATAGAAGATATTTCGCTGATATTAAGTCTAATAATAACCCCAGACTGGGTAATCATCATTACCTCATCATTTTCAGTAACTACTTTTGCAGAGATAATATCTCCAGTCTTATCCTTGATATTATAAGTCTTCAATCCTTTACCACCTCTTAATTGAACCTTATATTCTTCAAGAGAAGTTTTCTTTCCAAAGCCAAATTCAGAAATAACTAATAGATAATTATCCTTCTCAACCATTTCACATGCTACAACCTGGTCATTCTTATTTAGAGTAATAGCCTTGACTCCAGTTGCACCTCTACCCATGGCTCTTGCATCATTTTCATCAAATCTTAAAGCCATACCTTTTTTAGTAACAACTATTAGCTCCTGGCTACCATCAGTTGTTTTAACGCTGATAAGCTCATCATCTTCTTTGATGTTAATAGCAATAAGACCATTCTTTCTGATATTTGCATACTCTTCAAGGCTTGTTCTCTTAACAAGACCATTCTTAGTGAAAAATAACAGATAGTTTTCAGGTTTAAATTCAGATAAAGGAATAACAGCACTTATTTTCTCATCAGCTCCCAGATTCAATAAGTTGATAATGGCTGTACCTTTTGCCTGTCTTCCAGCATCAGGTATTTCATAAGCCTTCATCATAAATACCTTACCTTTATTTGTAAAGAACAAGATCATATCATGGGTTGATGTAATAAATAGGTTTTCTACAAAGTCCTCTTCCCTGGTAGTAAGAGCAATAATACCCTTTCCACCTCTCCTTTGAGGCCTATAGGTACCTTCCGGCATTCTCTTTATATATCCAAAATGAGTAAGGGTTATAACAACATCCTCTTGTTCTATCATATCTTCAATATCTATCTCATCAGCTGCAGCCATGATTCTGGATCTTCTCATATCACCATATTTTTCCTTAATCTCAAGAAGCTCATCTTTTATAATATTAAGTATAAGTCTTTCGCTTCCTAAAATCTCAGTCAATCTATTAATTTCCTTTATCAAAGCTTCATATTCTTCATTTAATTTATCTCTTTCAAGACCTGTTAAACGTCTTAATCTCATATCAAGTATTGCTTGAGATTGCTTTTCAGAAAGAGAGAATTTTTCCATTAAACTATTCTTTGCAGTAGCTTCATCTTTAGAACCTCTAATTATTTTTATGATCTCATCAATATGGTCAAGGGCTATTCTTAAACCTTCAACAATATGAGCTCTTTCTTCAGCCTTATTAAGATCATATTTAGTTCTTCTAATAATAATTTCCTTCTGATGCTCAAGGTAATAATAAAGCATCTCCTTAATATTAAGAACTTTTGGTTCATTATCAACAAGAGCAAGATTTATAATACCAAAGGTAACCTGCATTTGAGTATGTTTAAAGAGATTATTAAGAACTACATTAGGATTTGTATCCTTTTTTATTTCGATAACAATTCTCATACCATCTCTGTCGGATTCATCTCTTAAGTCAGAAATCCCTTCAAGTTTTTTATCTCTTACATATTCAGCAATCTTAGTAATAAGTGCTGCCTTATTTACCTGATAAGGAATTTCAGATACTATTATTTTATGTCTTCCTTTGTTGTTCTCTTCTATTTCTGCAACAGCTCTGATGATTACTTTACCTCTACCAGTTTTGTAAGCAGACTTGATACCTTCTTTACCCATAATATGTCCACCAGTAGGAAAATCAGGTCCCTTTATAACTTTTGAAAGTGACTCTATATCTACTTCAGGGTCATCTATCATAAGTGCAATACCATCAATTACTTCTCTAAGATTATGAGGAGGTATATTTGTAGCCATACCTACGGCTATCCCCGATGAACCATTTACCAATAGATTTGGAAATCTACTTGGAAGTACAACTGGTTCTTGTAAGGTTTCATCAAAGTTTGGTCTCCAATCTACAGTATCCTTATTAATATCCCTTAACATTTCAGTAGTAAGCTTAGCCATTCTAGCTTCTGTATAACGCATAGCTGCAGCTCCGTCTCCATCAACGGAACCAAAGTTACCATGTCCATCTACTAGAAGATATCTAGTGTTGAAATCCTGAGCAAGTCTAACCATTGCCCCATAAACAGAAGAATCTCCATGTGGATGGTACTTACCAAGTACGTCTCCGACAACTCTGGCGGATTTTCTATATGGCTTATCAGAATACATTGACAACTCATCCATTGCAAATAAAATTCTTCTATGAACTGGCTTTAAACCATCTCTAACATCTGGAAGGGCACGACTTACTATAACGCTCATGGAATAATCCAAATAGGATTTTTTCATGTCGTCTTCTATATTAATTTCTATAAGCTTATTGTATTGTTCGTTATCCATAATGCCCTCCTATATATCCAGATTCTTGACTAACTTAGAATTTTCCTGGATGAATTCTCTTCTTGGCTCAACTTTATCCCCCATCAGGGTTGTAAAGATTTCATCAGCATTAACAGCATCTTGAATAGTTACCCTTAACAGAGTTCTTGTATTAGGATCCATGGTAGTATCATAAAGCTGGTCAGCATTCATCTC
>CAZHLF010000179.1:3419-4934 GCA_964532845.1 uncultured Tissierella sp. | reverse complement strand
GCAGATGAATTAGGATTTCCATTATTACAAATTCCCCTAGAGTTAACATTAGGAGAAGTTTATCATAATTTACTCTCCTATATTTGGAACAACCAAAATAAGGAACTATTATCAGCACTAAATACTCAAAAGAAATTATCTAATTTAGTAATCCAAAGTGCATCAATAAAAAGTATGCTTAATAGCTTAGGGCACTTGATAAAGAAACCAGTAGCCCTTATGAATCCTTTTGGTAAAATTATAAGTCATACCATATGCACTAAGGAACAGGTAGGTCAAGCAGAAATAATGTTTTACAAGAAGGAGATTTATAATCTTAAGCCAGATGAAGTTGAGTCTATTAAAGGTAATGTAATAAATGAAATATCTATCTACCCTATTAGAAATATTGGACAATGTTATTTCTATCTTTTTATTTTTGAAAGTGAAAGTAAAGCAGCAGCTTTATCAGAGATAGTAATAGAACAAGTTATACTTATTTTTAGAATTTTATTATTCAAGAACCTACACATATATGGAAATAACCTTAAAAGTAAGGAGAGCTTTTTGGATATTCTTGTAAATAGAAATAAGAATGAGGACTGGACTGCCCAACAACTGCTTAATCTTGGAGAAAAGTTCGGATTAATCCATTCAGAAAACTATTCGATTATTCTAGGTACTTTAAAAGGATTTGAAAATGACACTTTTAATTACAATAATTTTTCCAGAAGGGAAGAACAATATCTATTAATATATGAATGGATAGAAAGAGAGCTAAGAAAGTCATTTGATAAGAATATTATTTTGCTTCCTGATGCATCTTATTTCAGATATGTTTTGTTATTGCAAGGTGATTATCTTGAAATAAATAATAAATTATCAGATATTCATAAGACCATACTGAAGATTTTAAAAGTTGAGATCATATTTTCCTATGGGTACAATATGTCCGAGATTTCTTCTGTTCAATATTCTTATAAAGAAGCTTTGGATAGTTATAAATTTGGAGAAGGTAAAGGAAATGTAGATTTTATAAAATACTACAGCCCTCATAATGCTCATGAGTTACTAAAATCAGTTTCAAATTATCAAGTTCAAGGATTTTGCTTACATATTTTAAAGGACTTAGCTAATAACTCAGATGAAATGATAATAGAATTACGTAGAACATTGCAGGTTTATTTAGAATGTAATAGCAGTGTAACTGCTACAGCAAAGAGGATGTCTTGCATAAAAATACTATTAAATATAGGATAAAAAAATGTGAAGAAATACTAGGTTATGAAATATCGGATTCAGAGAACAGTCTTCATCTACAGCTAGCATTGATGCTTTTAGGAAATCAGTAATAAAAGGATTCAAATTAATTAATATATAGATTTGAACTAAATATTATATAGATACTAAAAAACTCTAGGAATTAATCTTTCTTAGAGTTTTTTTACCTAATATAAGCTTTACTGTGGAGAATATGGTATAATTTACTTAGAAATATTGAGTTTTTTACAAATATTACCTGGGGGGTGTGAGGTT
>CAZHLF010000179.1:0-3409 GCA_964532845.1 uncultured Tissierella sp. | reverse complement strand
ATTTAAGTTTATTGACCAAACCTTAAGTCTTATAGAAAATAATAGTGAAACCTTAAACAGAGTAGCAGTAAAATTGGAAACTTTTTTTACCAATAGCTTTTTTATTAATGATCATTTTCTAAATGTAAATTATAGAATAAAATCACCTGAAAGCTTGAAGGAAAAAATCCTAAGACATAATCTTTATATGGTTTTTGATACACCAGAAAAACTGGTTGAAAATTTAAGTGACCTTATTGGGTTTAGAATTGAATGTAGATTTATTAGTGATGAAGAGAAGATATATAATGATATTATTGAGTTGTTTAAGTATCCTGAAGGCGATGGATATTACTCAAATCCATTAAATTCCAGTATTATGCTCAAGCTTGATGACAAACAGCCTCAAATCCAAAAGAATGGCTTTGAAATCTATAAAATTGATGGAAAGTATAGTAAAAATGGGGTAGAGGTGAATTTTGAACTTCAGATTAAATCCCTAGTAAACGTTTTTTGGGGTGATATTGACCATAGAGTACTTTACAAGAACTTTAACTATATGATTACTGAGGATTTCTTCAGGGACATAATGTCTTCAATAAAGGATAGTCTGGGCATGATAGACAGACAATTAATGCTGGTGTACAACCATTTAAACGATATGGACGCCAGCAACAAAGAGGCAAAAAAAGCCCAGCTTAAAGCGCTGTTATCCAAGATAATCCACGATATTTATATTGTAAAGGTTAAGCAGGAATTAGGATTTGTAGTAGATTTCAAGAAATCCACGGATGTTATAGTTGATTATATATTCAAAAAATCTGGTGATGAAGATTCCCTTTCTTATAGTGACAATTTTATGAAAACCATTAATAGACTTAATGAAATTGGAAGAGATCAAATTACTTTTGATAACTACATAGAATTTGAAAGAGAACTGAGTTTTCCTGATGAATTCTCCACAAGACTAGGTGATATTATACTAAAGGTTATAAACAGGGACTTTAAGTGGAATCTCTTCTTTAAAATTTTGTTTGATATTGAGGAAGATAGTAATGCAGCTGATTATGAAGGTTTCATATGTTTCCTGGCTGAGAAATTCCAGGTTGGTCTATATGAGGCAATAGATGAACTAGAATTAAATAGTGAAGAAAAGGATTCTATAATCCTTAATATCAGAGAATATATATTAGGTATATTCCAAAACAACACAGATATAGATTTAATTAATGCATGTAAAATAGAAAATTTAAATCAAAGGATAATAAAAATATTAGGTAAAATTAAAAGCTATGAAGAATGGCAGGAAGTTGACTTAATTTCATAGGGACAGGAAACTGTCCCTATTTGAATGTAATGGGATAATATTTCATGTTTCAAATGGGTATAAATATATAACAACAAGTTGATGCAAAATATGCCCAAGGAGGGTTATTATGAAAATAAGAGAAAAAATTAAAGGCTCGTTGCTGAATTTAAGAAAAAGTGTAGAAAGATTTCCAATTACTATATTGGTGTCTGTAATTCTTACCATAGTATTAATATATCTTGTAGAAAATAATAGTACTTTGACACTTGAATCCAGGGAAAGATTAGGAAGAATTGCTATGGTTGTTGGAATGGGTATACCATTATCCTTGGTCATTGGACTTTTTAATGAAAGATTTGAAAAAAGTCCTATTCTTAAATGGGGATTATATGGTCTTGGAGGAGTAGTATTATTCTTGTACTATACTTTCTTATTACAAGATTTTAGAATGGTAGAGATAACAAGATATATCGCCACTATGATATTCCTTGTAATTGTGGTGTTCTATATTCTAAAGATAAAACATGATATAAATTATGAAGTATTTGTTATTAAGATTTTCTCAGGAATATTTTTGACTATACTTTATTGTGGAGTGCTATTTGGAGGTCTAGCAGCAATATATGCTACTATTGAAGGATTATTTGATGCAAATATCAAAGAGGAGTTGTATTTATATACTTTCTTTATTGTAGTATTTATATTTGGTGTTACTATGCTCCTTTCAAAGATTCCAGAGAAGGATGAAGACTTTTTAGACTACAACTATGCACGTTCTTTAAAAGTTCTTTTGGCATATATAGTTATTCCATTGATTTCCATCTACACATTGATTCTTTATGCTTACTTTGTAAAAATACTGGTAGAATGGGAATGGCCAAGAGGATTGGTATCACATCTTGTAATTTGGTATTCAGCTATAAGCGTTGGAGTAATATTCCTTATAACACCTGTAATTGAAGAAAACAAGGTAGCCAAATTATTCAGAACAATTTTTCCAATAGCTAATCTACCTATATTGTTGATGATGTATATATCCATCTTTCAAAGAATCAACCAATATGGATTTACTGAAAATAGATATTATATTGTAATATTTGGGCTATGGATAACAGGTATGATGCTTTATTTTATAATTAAGAGACCTTTAAAGAATATTTTTATCCCAATCTCTTTATCCATTATAGTATTTCTATCGGTTTATGGACCTGTAAGCAGTTATTCAATATCAAAGTGGAGCCAAAATACTAGGTTTAATAATATTCTGGAATCAAATAATATGATTCAAAATGGCAATATAGTTCCTAATCCACAATTGGATATAGAAGCTCAAAGACAGTTAAATAGCATAGTTAATTACTTTATTAGTTCTCATGATGTGGATGATCTGAAGGCATTACCTGATGAGTTCGAAATTGGGAAGATGGAAGATACCTTTGGATTTAAGTATGAGCCATATTATCCAGGAATTGATGGAGATCAATATTTTGGATATTATTTAGATATTTATGATAAGCCAATTAATGTTGATGGGTATGATTATTATGTACAAATGTCATCATGGAGAGAAAATGAAACTCTTGTAGATACTCTATCTATGTCATATAATCGTGGTAATAAGACTTTAAGCATTTCTGAAAATAGTTTAGAACTTATTTCAGTTGATATAGGTGAAATGGCACTTGAAGTCCATACAAAAAAGGAATTTGATTTTGAGGGTAAGAATATCGTAAGCCTTTCTGACATGACTTTTGATGCGGAAAATCAGAATATTAAAGTTAGACTTATATTTACCAATATTAATGGACGATTTGTAAAGGCTACAGAACGAATTGAAGTTGAAAATGCAGAGTTTATATTACTCATTGGAAGATAAATGGACACCATAAGTTTGTTTTGTCATCCTGAGATGGACAATTAATATGACTTACGAAGAATCTCGGGTTTGTCATACTGAGCGTAGTTGAGGGATTTCAAACCTGATTGTCATCCCGAGCGTAGTCGAGGGATCTCGGGTTAATATTTTACGAAAGGGTGGTATGATGATTAAGGATGAACTAGAACTAATTAAACAGGCTATTATTAATGAAATTGAGGGCTATGAATTCTATAAACTGGCAT
>CAZHLF010000178.1:0-4980 GCA_964532845.1 uncultured Tissierella sp. | reverse complement strand
AGAAATGATTAACTACATAGTCATTAGTGACTATGACATTATTATACTAGGAGGTAATGTAATGACTGCTTTAAAAAGAGCATTAAGGTTTCAAAGGCTTGATTTTCTCAAATCTGTTGGAGTATTTTGGATAGTTATGCTCCTTCTAGATATAGCATCTTTTATACTAAATCTTAAGCTAGGTGAAGGTACTATATTTTATGGGATTCACCAATTTAGTAATGATAATCCACTTTTTTCAATTGCAGGAGCTAATGTATGGCCAGCTTTTATTTTCTTTATAGTATATTGTTACGAAATGTACTATGAGTATTTTCCTATAGCTGCAAGCTTTAGTATTACAAGGAGTGATTTCTACAAGTCTGTTATAATAGACAATTTATTAGTTGCAGCAGTCTTTGCTGTAATTCAAGGGATATTAATGAAACTGGATATAGCTGCTGTAAAAGTCTTAGATATTACCCCTTTAACTGAATTTGGCATATTTAATACATCAACCGATAACATTCTAACCATAATATTTTCCCTGTTTGCAGTATTCTTATTTGTAATTGCAATTATGAATTTTATAGCCATGCTAAACTATAAGTTTGGATGGAAGATATGGATAGTAATAACAGCTATATCCTCTTTCTTAATAGCATTTGGTGTAAGTGATGTATTTAATATTTTGGAAAAAGCTATAACGGAAAGAATAGACTTAAGACAATTAATATTCCTAGTAATACCAATTATAGTAAGTTACATTGCTGGATTTGCATTAGTCAGAAACACAAACATCAAAAATAGAATAGGTTAGTAACAAATAACAACTCCAATATATACATATTGGAGTTTTGTTTTGTCATAAGATAGTATAAATGACTTAAAGAATCAAAGGGCGTGATAAAGTGGAGAAATATAATGTAATCGGAAAAAATCATCTAAGGATTGAAGGTGAGGATAAGGTTACAGGAAGGATTAAATATGTTAATGACATAAACTTTCCTGGAATGCTCCATGCAGCTTTAAAGACAAGCCCTCATGCTCATGCAAGAATTCTTTCTATAGATGTAGGAGAAGCAAGGAAATCTCCAGGGGTAAGAGCTGTTGTTACAGGAGAAGATTTACCTTATGTAGTGGGCTTATACTTAGGAGATAAATATCCACTAGCTAGAGGAAAGGTTAGGCACTATGGAGAGGCAGTAGCTGCAGTTATAGCAGATAGTGAAGCGGAAGCTAAAGTAGCAACTGATTAAATAAAAGCAAGCTATGAAGAATTAACTCCTATATTATCCATAGAAGATGCATTAAAGAAAGACTCCCTATTAGTTCACGAAGAATTAGAAACCTATGAGCACATCTCTGCAATTCTCCCTGAACCTGGTACTAATGTGGCTAATAGAACTAAAATAAGAAAAGGTAATCTTAAGGATGGCTTTACTTCATCAGATAGGATAATGAAGATGAATTCTTTTTCCCAACCGGAGACCATGTAGCTATGGAAACCAGAGCTGCCATAGCTGAGATTAAGAGTAATTGAGATGTTCTTATCACAACTACAAGTCAGGCTCCCTTTGTAGTAAAAGGTCTTATGAATCATTTCTTCCAAATACCTGCTGGAAAAATTACTGTAATAGCTCCTCCTATAGGGGTCGGATTTGGTGGCAAGGCAGGTATTCAACTGGAAGCATTGGCTTATCTTCTATCTAAAGCTGTAAATGGTAGACCTGTAAAACTTGTAAATACGAGAGTATCTCCTCATGATTGGGCAACAGCTGCAAGTAGATGCTTGTTTATGCAGGCAGAGCAACTATTGAAGCAGCAGATGATGCTATGATTGGAATAAAAGGGACTGCCTCTCAAGAATTAAGATGCCCACCAGATGATTTAGAAACTGTAAGAAATAGACTTAGTTTAGGTGGTAATATTTGTGGAAGGCTCTTTTATAGGGAGGCGATACTACCATTGTTGGTATCAGAAGCTGTTATGCTTGTGGGATCTCAAAATGGAATTCGGAGAGTACCTATATTAAATTTCTTTGATAAAAAAGCAAGTTTATAGGATGGTGAAATATTACTCCAAGTTGAAGTAGATAAGAAATATATCACCCTTCCATTTTTCAATAAAAGAAAAGAAAAACAAGGAAAGATAGATTATCCTATGTTTCATTTAGTTGCACTTAAAGTAGATGAAAATATTAGATTTGCTTTTTCAGGAATATGTTCTTACCCTTTTAGATCAATAGAAATGGAAAATTTCTTAAATGATGATTCCAAGAGTCATGAAGAGAGAGCAGATTATGCTATAGAAAATCTACCCACTAGTATTAGAAATGATATCTATGCACCTAATGAATTTAGAAAGTATCTATTTAAGAATGCTTTGATTAGTGCTCTAGAAGAACTGGAGGGAGAAGAATGATTATCTATAAAGACAATGTATCCTTGACATTAAATATAAACGGAGAAGTAAGAAGGGTAGTAGTGAGGCCATCAGATACACTACTTAGAGTTCTTAGAGAGAATCTGGGACTTACAGGGGGAAAGCCAGGCTGTGAAAATGGAGATTGCGGTGCTTGCACTGTGCTTTTAGATGGAAAACCTGTTAAATCATGTATGATACTTGCTGTAGAGGTTGGAGGAAGACATATAACTACTATTGAAGGCTTAAAAGATACTGAGATTCAGGAGGCTTTCCATGAAGAAGGAGGGTTCCAGTGTGGCTACTGCACCTCTGGTTTCATTATTAATGCCTATGCTCTTTTGGAAGAATATCCTGATGCTGATGATGAAGAGGCGGAAGAATGGTTAAAGAGTAATCTTTGCAGATGTACAGGATATGAAGGTATTAAAAATTCAATATATTCAGCCAAGGAAAAGATTAAAGCTAGATAGGGGTTTTCTTATTTTCTAAAATTTGTTATATTTAGCTTAGAGGTGAATTTTATGAAGGTTATGATAGTAGGAGCAGGTAAACTTGGACAAAAATTGGCTGAGGCTTTAGTTCAAGAGAGAATTGATGTTACTGTTTTAGATATAAATTCTAAGGTTATAGATAAAGTTAATGAACATATGGATGTTTTAACAGTTGTTGCAAATGGGATAGATATAAGAATTCTTAGGGAGCTATCAATAGAAACCTTCGACCTTTTGGTTGCTTCTACTGACAGTGATGAAACAAATACAGTAATATGTACCCTAGCTAAGAAACTAGGTTGCAAGCAGACAATTGCCCGTATAAGAAATCCAGAGTATATGAAGCATCTGGATTTTATAAAGACGGAAATGGGAATAGATCATACTATAAATCCTGACTTGGCAACAGCAACATCAGTATGCAAATATCTCATGAAGAGCTATGGCTTCAATACTGGTGATTTTGCAAGTGGAAAAGTACAAATGATAGATTTTAACATACATTTTAATGAAGTATTTGTGGGAAAGAAGATAATGGAGCTTCAAGGATTTGAAAAACTATTGATAACTGCCATTTCCAGAAATGGAGTTATGATGATTCCTGATGGTTCTACTGAGCTTCTTGAAGGTGATGTAGTCCATATCATAGGTAAAAGTGAAGAGATAGAAAAAATAAGTGCTAATTTTATCGATGATTATTATAAAAAAACAGTACAAAGTGTAATGATACTTGGAGGAGGTAATATTGGCTATTATTTAGCTGATAAATTATCAAAATCTAAGATTCAAGTAACTTTAATAGAGCAGGACAAAGATAGGTGTATTGAACTTACAGAACTACTGGATAATGTATTGATTATACATGGAGATGGTACTGATATTCATCTATTAGAGGAAGAGTCCCTATCATCAATGGATGCATTTGTTGGAGCAACAGGTTTTGATGAAGAAAATCTTCTTATGGCATTGATGGCAAAACAAGCAGGTGTAGGAAAGACTATATCTAAAATAAGCAGGCCAAATTATACTAAAATTATAGATAGACTTGGAGTAGATGTAGCTGTTAATCCGGTATTTATTACCGCCAGCAATATATTAAAATATATTAGAGGAGGTAAAGTAGTATCAGTATCTCTTTTACTTGGTGGAGAAGCTGAAGTTACAGAGATTATTATTGATAAGGATCTTCCTATAATAAATAAACCTATATCTGAACTGAATCTACCAAAGGGGATTATTATTGGTGCAATTGTAAGATATGGTGAGGTAATAATTCCAAAAGGTCAAACGATAATTAAACCTAATGATAGAATAGTAGTATTTTGTCTTAATGATGATTTAGATAAATTGAAGATGTTTTTTGTTAAACAAAGGGGAGGAATATTTAGTGAATTATGGAATCATACTAAAGGTACTTGGGATAATTCTTCTAATTGAGTCCTTTCTAATGTTGCCTTCATATGTGATAGCAGTAGTCACAAAAGGAAATGATGCTTCAGCATTCCTTTTTACAATAATATTAACTGCGATAATTGGAATCGTATTTGCTACTAGAAAATTTAAAAATAATAGAATAATTGCCAGAGATGGTTTTGCCATTGTAACCTTTGGCTGGTTATTTGCCTCTATTTTAGGGGCATTACCTTTATATTTGGCAGGAAATACTGTATCTTATATAGATGCAGTATTTGAAATAGTATCTGGATTTACTACTACTGGTGCTACAATTATAACAAACATAGAAATTTTACCTAAGGGTACCTTGTTCTGGAGATCCTTTACACACTGGATTGGTGGTATGGGAATACTAGTGTTTACACTAGCTCTACTGCCTACACTTGGAATTCAAGGATTTCAATTATATAAAGCGGAGAGCCCAGGACCAATAGCGGGAAAAATTGCTCCAAGACTTAAGGATACAGCAAAAATATTATATACATCGTATATCATTATTACTCTTATTGAAGTATTTTTGCTAAGGATTGGAGGGATGAGTCTTTTTGATTCATTTCTATTTACATTTGGGACAGTAGGTACGGGAGGTTTTGCGCCATATAACAATAGTGTTGCAGCATATTCCTCA
>CAZHLF010000177.1:0-5026 GCA_964532845.1 uncultured Tissierella sp. | reverse complement strand
ATGGAAATGGTAAAGGTAGGACTTAAAGTAAATACTGGGGATGTAATATCGACTGTTGGTAAAACTGCAAAGATAGAGATGGCTATGGAGGATCATATCCACTACGAGGTATATAAAAATGGTAAAATCGCTGATCCTCGTTCTATAACCAATTAGGAACGCATAAGTATTTATTAAAGTCCCAAAACTCAAAGGGGGGTAAATAATTGAAGGATTATATAGAGGAAAGAGCCTTGGAAATAGCGAAATACATACTAAATGAAGGAGCAACAGTCAGACAGGCGGCATGTATTTTCGGAGTTAGCAAAAGTACAGTTCATAAGGATGTAACAGAAAGATTACCTAAGATAAACCCTCTTATTGCATCCATGGTAAAGCAGATTCTTGAAACCAATAAGGCAGAAAGGCACATAAGAGGTGGCAAAGCAACCAAATCAAAATACAAAGCTGTTAAAGCATAAAGGTCCTATTGGTAGGGCCTTTTTTATTCCCCTTCTTGAATTAGTATGGTATAATTACTATGAAATTGTTTCCAATTAATAAGGGGATTAATTAAGATTTACATAAATTTTTCGAAATAAAAGAAGGAATTTAGTTTTTAATGTAGAATAATGCTATGATGAGCATAATTATAACGAGGAAAATCACCTCGTTGCAGCCGAAAGTAGAAACTGCTCGCAGTTTCATCAAAGCTTAAACGAGGAAAATCACCTGATGAACAAACTAAGTGACCAACACCAATGGAAGATTGGGTTGTCTACTTATCGTTGCAGCATAAAATAGAAACTGCAAGCAGTTTCATAAAAGCTTAAAGGAGGATTTTTATGGGGGCTTTAAGAGCCGATGTAGGAATAGACTTAGGTACAGCCAGTATACTGGTGTATGTAAAAGGAAAAGGTATTGTATTACAAGAGCCTTCAGTTGTAGCAATAGATAATCATACCAATAAATTCTTGGCGGTTGGAGAAGAGGCCAGAAGAATGTTAGGTAGGACTCCAGGCAATATAATTGCTATTAGACCTTTAAAGGATGGGGTAATTTCTGATTATAATATAACTGAAAGAATGTTAAAGTATTTTATTCAAAAGGCATTAGGGAGAATGATTCTAAAGCCTAGACTTATTATATGTGTTCCAAGTGGAGTTACAGAAGTGGAAAAAAGAGCAGTAATTGAAGCAAGTAATGAAGCAGGTGCATTAAAAACCTATTTAATTGAGGAACCAATTGCAGCAGCTATAGGTGCGGGGCTTGATATTACAGAACCTAATGGAAATATGATAGTAGATATTGGTGGTGGAACAACGGATGTTGCAGTAATATCCCTTGGAGGAATAGTTGTTTCAAGATCCATTAAAATAGCTGGAGATGATTGTGATGAGGCTATAACTCGATTCATTAGAAAGAAATATAATATGATGATCGGAGAAAGAAGTGCTGAAGCATTGAAGGTAAATATAGGCTGTGCTTATCCATATGAGGAAGAACAGTTTATGGAGGTTAAAGGTAGAAACCTATTGACTGGATTACCATTAAATGTAGAGGTTTCATCCAATGATATGCTAGAAGCATTAAGAGAACCAGTTCGGGAGATAGTAGAAGCTGTTCATGAAGTTCTGGAAAATACGCCCCCTGAATTAGCTGCAGATATTAGTAACCGCGGTATATTAATGACTGGTGGGGGAGCTATGCTTTATGGCTTGGACAAGCTAATTGAAGAGACTACTGGTATTACTACAAAGGTAGCGGAAGATCCTGTAGAGTGTGTTGCTATAGGTACTGGTAAATCCCTGGATTGGGTTGAAGTATTGGAAAAAAGTATGCAAGAAAGCAATAAAACACGTTTCAGATAATTTAACAATTAACTTTGAATTAAAAAAGGAGTCCTATTGGACTCCTTTTGTTTTAGTTAGCTGCTATTATCTTTGGTTTCTGGAATACCCCATTGATTTGATAGCTTATACTATTTCTATTTACTACAAATTCCACTAGAGAAATATCATAAATATCATCAGGTGACTTTAAATCTGTTGTCTTTAGCTGAATATATCTGATACCGTCCTTTAAATCTGAGGAATTCTTTGAGTTTGCCTGAACTACGAATATATTTTTACCGCTTTCCTTAGCTTCAACTAATTTTTCGTGTAACAGATTAGCCTCCATCTTGTCGGTAAATCCATTTTCTCCAAAGACAGGACTTGGTAAGAATATTATAAAGTTAGTCTCAGACCTAGTCTTAAGATCTTGAAGAAGTTTAAACCATTGACTAGAATCAGTTGCCCTTAAACCGTTTTTAGTCGAGTTAAGGCTAATATATAAAACATCATTATGCTTTGTTAGACTGTATGAATTTGATGTATCAACTAATGCATAATTTTTCAAGCCTGTTTTAAACTCATCGGTAGCACCATTTAATAGTATACCGATTTTACTCTTTGAAACTCTATTCTTCATTACTGTTAAAGCATCATATCCTACAAGCTCATTTAATCCCTTAGGCTCAGCTGCAACTACAAATGAGAAACCATCCTTTGCAACATTTTGTTTTATAGCCAACTCATCCTTCAGAGTAGTAGGGGTAGGCAGTGCCATGTTTCCTATTGGAGTAGGATAATATGCTGCAAGTCCGTCTATTAAAATCTGACCTGCTGGTTTTTTTAGTGAGTCGGTTTCTGCAGTGTAAATTCTTTGTAAAGTTAGTGGGTAACTTACCTGGGAAGGGATATCTACATTTAGATATTGCCAGTCTGTAAAGTCTACAGTCTTTTTAAGGTCTACAATGAACTCGGAGTTCTTTGCATCCTTTAGTGTAGCTCTTAACCAGGTGCCACTTCCATCTCCTTTAACCCATAATCCAAGCTTCTTTGGAAAACCACTAAATGTTAATCCGGTAGATCCTTCCTTAGCAAAGTTGACATATGCAGCTCTAGTTCCTTCGCCTTGAGTAAAGTCATAATTTAGAGCAAGTGCAAATAGGCCTTCTCTAGCATCATTCACCTGAGAAATATTGCCTTGAACTATTTGAGGATATCCACTGAAATTGTAATTTTCGGCATTTTCAAAACCATCAATCTGTGTTCCAACAGATCCAACTGATACAATTATATTTTCAACACCACTTCCTACCATGGCTGATATGGCACCACCTGCTGGTTGGGATATGCTTTGGAAAATACCATCATGTATTTCTCCGATTCCACCTACTATATTAAATACAATATCTTCTTTGGAAATTATAGCTTCGACTCCGTTGGCATCCTTGCCCAAGAAGTCACCAATTTTAAATTGACTATTGATATCTACATTAACTCTTGTAGTATCAGTTGCCAGGTCCATTACAACCCCTAATACATTTATATCCAAAGAGCCTTGAACATTATCATAGTATGCTGTAATCTTTCCTGGCCCTTTAGATAATGCTTTAAACTTATTTCCTGTAAATTGTCCTTGGACTCCTTCGATGCTATATTTAATTAAGTTTTCATCAATATCTACAGGATTGTGGTTCTTATCATAGCCCTTAACTTTAATTTCCCTGGATGTATCAATAAACATATTTTTATCATCAGTAGATAGTTTTAGGTATGAAAGGTCACCTACTGGAGCATTTGAAAATACACCTATAGCATTTACAACGGATCTCTCGCCGCCATCTGATGGTTTGTTAACAACTACAGCCTTATCTTCATCAATAGGCTTTAAAGCCATGGTAGTGGATCCTCCGCCATCAAGATTAAGAGCGTTATATGCACCCAGTTCTCTTAAAATAGCTCCAAACATTTCTTGACTAACACCTTTAAAGGATGAATCTCTACCATCCAATGTAACAAGGATTAATTCTGTTTCATCTTTATTAACACCGATACCTGTACGAGGTTCATTTCCTTTATTATTTATATTAGTTAAGGAAAGCTCTCCATCCTTAAGGATTATACTTCCTCCGCCAATGGCAAATTTTATACTGTCTACATCTGGAACAGTCTCTAATTGAAGGTCAACTCTATGTCCTGGCTGCATGTGGTCTAGGGACTGGTTTCTTACAGCTAGTACATATGCATCCCCTGATTTGGGAATATCAAAAGCTTCTCCGCCAAATCTTCTTTCCTCTACAACTCCTCTTACAATCAGAACTTCGGTTAAGTCCTGATGAAATCTCCTTCCTATTGATTTACTCCCCCAGTTTTTGTTTAATAAAGTAACAGTATCAAACTGCGGAGTAACTTTATTTACAGTATTAATTAGCACTTGCTGACCACTACTTAAGTTATGGGCAACCATTTTTCTATCAAGATAATCAATTCCAGTTTTATCCGATTTGGTAATATAGAAGGTTGGCAGGGACCATGCTAATTCTATAGGGGATGAGATAATCTCTCCATCATTAATTAATGTTCCCATGGCAGATGGTAATGGTTGATAATTAAAGTAATCTCCATTTACCGCTGCTATAGCATCACTTTTTTCAACCAGGGAGGAAACCTTGTCCCTGTTTGGAATACCACTTGGATTAAATAGGCCCTTAAGCTCAGTATAATTATCCTTTAAATTAATCCTCAGGACATTGATATTCCACCAGCCTTGGTCTGTGAATCTTTGAATGTTTTCATGTACTACCCCTGAAGAGATATGTTGTAAATTATTCTTTTCATATATTATTTGGGGCATAGTTACCGTTATTTTATTAGCGTATGCTGGATATGCAGTGGTCATTATCGTAGCTGCAGTTAATAGGGAAAGTATCACTTTTTTTCTTTTCTTCACTAATCATCACCTCGTAAGTTCTTTTGGATATTGAATCGATTTAAGCTTTGATGAAACTGCTTGCAGTTTCTACTTTCGAATATCCTAACCTCATTATATAAAATGAATGTCTCATTATGGTTACAAATGCATTACAAGTTGATGGAGGGAAATTATGGAAATGCGTTCAAAAAGAAAAAAAGCTGATTACCTAAGTAATCAGCTTTTTCTTATATGGTCGGGGTGAGAGGATTTGAACCCCCGGCCCCATGGTCCCAAACCACGTGCG
>CAZHLF010000176.1:0-5032 GCA_964532845.1 uncultured Tissierella sp. | reverse complement strand
CCTATATATTAACTATTAAGTCTAAAATCCTGACTTTCTCTTCGATTAAAGTTAAATTCTTTCATCTTTGAGTATTACACATACAAAACCATATACTTGTATATAAGATTAGTATAAATAGACAATTGATCTTGAAAGCTACTATGATTATGCTCCTGCTGTAGTACTTATAAATTAAAATATTGATCAATAATATAATTCACATATGCTATTTTATCATCTTGTAACTGAGGCAATGGATGATAATAATGTGATTTTTCTTTAAACTTTCCAAGTTTCTTAGCTTGTATATTATTGATTAAATTATTCCAATTACACTTTAGGTCACGTAGGATCATAGAATCATCTACTCCCCATGCACTAAGGATTATTTTATTATGATCTAATTGAAGCTTTTGAAAGTCCTTAAAGTCTTTATATAACATTTCTTCCTCCTCTAGCTTTTTGTTCTTTATTAAATTAATTGCTATTTTCATCTTAGGTTCTTTTAAAGTAAATAAATTGAATATCTTGAACCTACCTTCTAGTTTTTCTTTATGTATGCCTACTAAAATATCATTTAACTGTCTCATAGTAGCATCCTCTTTTAACTTAACATCCTTTAACTCTAGATTCCCTGGTCCATTAAATGAAAGTATCTTATTTTCTATTGAATCATCATGAGCTTTTGCTGAACCAGGATTACAAAGCACACAAGCACCTAATAACTCCTCTGAATCTCCAAATTGTAAATAAGTATCTGTCCTGTAAATATAGTCGCCGATTTTAGTAAATGTTCCGTAAGCTTTCATAAACATCCTCCTCTAATTGGTTTATTAAATTTCTTATTATAATTCTATTTTAGCATCTCTAAATGCTTTAGCCATACCAATTATGTCCTGACATTTTTAACCATTTATTTATGATAAATAACCAACATCCTCTCGATTTCATCTTTAATCATTTCCTTAAGTGATTCTGGCTCTAAAACTAAAGCATCGGAACCCCAGTTTAAAATCCATCTAACTAGACCAGTATTTATAGCAGCATTCGTATTTAAGACGAAACTTTTACCATCTAGTTCAACTTTTATATCTACATCCTTACCAAATCTATCTATAATCGCATTTATTAAATGTCCATCAAATTTTATTTTTATTTTTGATTTTTCTCCAGGATACATATTAAAACAACGATTTAAATATTCATTAGAACTAAATTCTAGAAGTTTTTTTACAATCTCTTTGTTTAGTAAGCTTTCATCGGTCTTTACATTCCTCATTCTATCAACTCTAAAATTAATAAATTCTTCTTTATATAAGTCAAAGGCTATAAGATAGTAAAAGCCATTGTTCATAATCAATGCCAATGGTACAGCTTTGTATAGTTTTGAGTTTACTATAAACGTTTTATTTAAGTCATATCTTCCATATTTAAAAGAGACAAGTCTTAACTTATAATCAGTAGCAAAGACTGGGTCTTTTAATACTCTCAACTTGTCATTATTCTGCTTAATATCTATGTGTAATCTATCTATAGTTATCCTAAATCTGTCATCAACACTTACAACTATATCATCTAAATATATTTGACTAACAAGTCTTTCAGCCTCATGGATACTAGTTAGAGACTTAATTTTCGAAATAATATTATCTCTCTGCTTTTTCGTAATAAACTTTGAAGCTGATACTGCATCCATTAACAGTCTTAATTCATAAATTTCAAATAATCGTTCTTGAAAACTGAACATTTTCTTCCCATATTTTTCAACATTTACATTTAGGTGCGGCCTTACTTTTATTAATGTATTGATATCATCCTTTATTGCTTTCATATTAATTGCCATTGGTCCATTTAGTTCTTGTAACCTTTCTAGCATATCATCATATGATAGTTGGTGATCTTCATCAGTTTCAGTATGAAATATTTCTCTTATCATCAACAATCTTTCTTTACCTGTCATATGAATTCCCCCCCTAATAAATCTACCATTACATTGTTCTTAATTTGATTATAACCCACATTAGTATAAATGGTAGGCCATTTTTGGTCTACCATTTATACTTCAATAATGCAATAATATAAACAAAGGATACTCAAAACACTAAAAATCTTCTTTAGCTTAAACTGTTGAAAATTACAAATTATTAGGCTAAAATCAGTACTATTACTACACTTTTTATAAATTTTTCATTATCATCTCATTACTCATTTCTCTTTTCTTGGTTATAAATCCAAGAAGGTCAGAGATTAATCTTGCTGCCAGGTAGCATGTAGTTGAACCTGAATCGTCATATGGTGGAGATACTTCTACAAAATCCAATCCTACTACATTGCAATTGTTGGCAATTGATTCTAAGATTTCATTCATTTCATCATAAAGGAAACCTCCAAACATTGGAGAGCCTGTTCCTGCTGCTATGGAATAATCCATTGCATCTATATCAAAAGAGACAAATACATTTCTTCCAGTTTTAAATTTCTTCATGATTTTTTCTATTCCATTTGCTCTAATCTCTTTTACTGAGTAAATCTTATCTCCATTGTCTTTTGCATCCTGGAAGTCCTTTCTTCCACTACTTCCTATGCCTCTGATTCCTAAGTGAAGGATGTCTTTTACATAAGGAAGTTTTGAAATGTTTCTCATTGGGGAGCCATTGGAATAGTATTGCCCTCCAATATTTTCAGTCCAATCAAGGTGTGAATCTATGTGAATCACATCAAAATCACCAATTTGGTCTAGTCCCTTTACAACAGGGTATGTTATTGAGTGGTCTCCACCAAGGATTACTGGGAAAGCATTTCTCTCAGTAACCTTTCTTACAGCTGCCTCTATATTTAGAAAAGTATTGTTTAAATCTCCTGGTATATAGTCGATATCTCCACAATCCAGGACTTTCCAAATATCTGCATCTAGATAGTAAAGGTCTCTTTCTGGGTCATAGGAACCACCTGGCTTGTAGCTAAATCTAGTTGAACCTAGTCGTATACCCCTTGGTCCTAGTCGTGCACCGGATTTCCCTTGTATCGCTATATCACATGGGGCTCCAATTATTGCTATATTAGCTTCTAGAGTATTTAAATCCATACATATATTAGTTTTTGCAAAGGTTGCAATACCACTTGGTGCCATATTTACTGGTTTATTTATACTGAAGTTATTCATGGGTACTCCTCCTAAAGTTAGTATATATTAATATTCGACAAATTTTTACATTATCCTTCTTTGCATAATACAATTTTATTAGGCGATAGTAGACTTAAACTTCAACTGCATAAATTTCATCTTAATTTCATATACCTAATGTGGACAAACTATTTTTCTAATTATCTTTTATCAACAGTTTTAATGGGTAATAAGGGAATACATAAGAAATTACTCCGCTAAATAAATTATTCAAGGAGATGATGGATTTGGGTAAAAGAAACGTAATCATCATTGGTGCGGCAGGAAGAGATTTTCACAACTTCAATACATACTACAGAGGCAACCCAGACTTCAATGTAGTTGCTTTCACCGCTGCGCAGATTCCTGACATTGATAACAGAAAGTATCCCAGAGAACTTGCAGGGGATTTATATCCTGAGGGAATTCCAATTTATGCTGAAGAGATGCTAACTGAATTGATTAAAGACCTAGAGGTGGACGAGTGTGTTTTTGCCTATAGCGATGTAAAATATGAATTCGTTATGAAGCTAAGTGCTATGGTAAATGCTGCAGGTGCTGATTTTAGACTCCTTGGTCCTAAGACTACAATGCTTGAGAGTACAAAGCCTGTAATAAGTGTATGTGCCATAAGAACTGGAAGCGGTAAGAGCCAAACTTCACGTAAAGTAATTGAAATTCTAATGGAAAAAGGGTTAAAGGTAATTGCAGTTAGACACCCTATGCCTTATGGAGATTTAGCTATTCAAAAGGTGCAAAGATTTGCTACTGTGGATGATTTAGCCTTCCATAAATGTACTATTGAGGAAATGGAAGAATATGAACCTCATGTAGTACGTGGTAATGTAATCTATGCAGGGGTTGATTATGAAGCTATTTTAAGAGCTGCAGAAAAGGATCCGGATGGCTGCGATGTAATAGTTTGGGATGGTGGAAACAACGACTTCTCCTTCTATAAACCTGATTTAGCTATCACTGTGTTTGACCCTCATCGTCCAGGTCATGAACTTCGTTACTACCCAAGTGAAGTTAATGTAAGAACTGCAGATGTGGCAATTATCAATAAGATTGACAGTGCTTCTCCTGAGGCCATTCTTCAGGTTGAGAATAATATAAGAAGTGTAAATGAAAAGGCTGTAATCATTAAAGCAGAATCCAAGATTACGGTAGATAATCCTGAGCTTATTAAGGATAAGAGGGTTCTTGTTGTAGAAGATGGTCCAACTCTTACCCATGGGGAAATGAAGATTGGTGCTGGAACAGTTGCAGCTGAGCGTTTTGGTGCAAAGGAAATGGTAGACCCAAGACCATTTACTGTAGGAAAACTTTCTGATACTTTCAAGACTTATCCTGGAATAGGTACTCTACTTCCTGCTATGGGATATGGTGAGCAGCAGTTGAGAGATTTGGAGGAGACAATTAATAGAACTGAATGTGATTCTGTGATTATTGGAACTCCTATAGACCTTACAAGGATTATCTCCATTAATAAGCCATATACTAGAGTAAACTATGATCTTGATGAAGTAAGTAGCCCTAATCTTGAAGAGATATTAGGTGAATTTGTAAAGGAACATAATTTAGGATAGTGTTAAAGCCCTTGAAAGATTTTAATTTTCAAGGGCTTTTGTTATCTACTTAAGACATTTAAGGTTTTCATCTGGCTAAAGTTTTGTATATTCATTACAAATAGTATCTCGTCTACTTCCCTATCATCTATATATTCAGGGATGCTTCCTCCAAAGTATCCTGTATCCAGGAGGATTATCCTTTCATAATGAAGAGACAAAAAAGGTATGATGCTGTTGGCAAAAGAATCTTTTATTATAACAAGGGTTTTGTCATTATCTATATTTGTCTTTATATCTACTATTCCATAATCTCCTC
>CAZHLF010000175.1:0-5037 GCA_964532845.1 uncultured Tissierella sp. | reverse complement strand
AAAGCTATACATCCAAAGCTAGTTTCTTTGATGGAGATGAAATACCAACAATAGGAGACAATCTCAGTATGGACTTAACCTTCAGTGGTAATAGACTAAAGAGAGGACAATATGTAACCAGCAAAGGAAAAATACTAAATGCTGATGTAAATGCAGCTCTAAATATCTTAAAGAAAAGTAAAGTTGTGGATCTTAGCATCCTATACAATAGAGGCGAAGTGGAAACGCCTACAAGAATAAGGATAGCCTAGCTATCATCCTTCTTAAGAAGCTCCCACTTCTAAATGAAATGTAAGTGGTGAGTGTTTCACAGGAAGCTGAATAATACTAATACTAAAGGAGATGATCACTTGGAATTCATAATTATTGGTGGTATTATTTTATTACTAATTGTCCTAATTCTTGCAATGTGGAGAAGAGTGCCAGCTGATAAAGCAATGGTAATAACAGGACTGAAGAAAAGAGTACTTACAGGAAAAGGTGGAATTTTAATTCCTATACTAGAAACCTCCTGTACTATTTCATTAGAAAATATTTCAATGACAACAGATGTAAATGAAGCACCATCAAAGCAAGGGATATTCGTAGATGTTGTAGGTACTGCAATTGTAAAAGTTAGAAATGAAGAAGAAGCAATTATGAAAGCAGTAGAACAATTTTGTGTAGGTGGTCATGTTGAATCAACAGTAGCAGTTATTAGCAGAATGGTGGAGCAGATTCTAGAAGGTAAATTAAGAGGTATAGTGTCTACTCTGACTGTAGAGCAAATCAATGAGGATAGAGCATCCTTTGAACACCAAATAGAGCAGGATATCAGAGCAGAATTGGAAACTATGGGTTTACAGCTAGTATCATATACTATTCTTAAAATAGCAACCCAGGGTGGATATCTAGAGAATAGAGCCATACCACAAATCGCATCAGCACAGGCAGATGCAGATATTGCAACTGCTGAAAGAAAAAGAGATACTGAAATAAAAACTGCTGATGCAATAAGAATCGGACAAAAAGCTAAACTTGAGGCAGATACTGCCATAGCAGAAGCCCAAAGGGATAAGCAGATAAAAGTTGAAAGTTTTAGAGCAGAGCAGGACAAAGCAAAAGCTAATGCAGACGTTGCCTATAGATTGAAAGAAATTGAAAATGAATCCCTGGTAGCTGAACAACAGGCGGCCCTTGCTAAAAAGAATGCAATAGTTGTTGAAGAAGAGTTGGTAGCAAAGGTTAAAAAGCCAGCTGATGCTAAGAAATATGAAGCAGAAGTAAAGGCTGAAGCAGATAAAATTGCTGCAATTAAATTAGCAGAAGCAGAGGCTGAGGCAATTAGAATAAAAGCAATAGCAATAGCTGATGCTAAGAAAATTGAAGCTCAGGCTGAGGCTGAAGCTATAAAGGCAAAAGGGCTTGCTGAAGCTGAATCCATTAAAGCAAAGGGTCTTGCCGAGGCAATGGCTAAGGATAAGTTGGCAGAAGCCATGGCTAAATATGGTGAGGCAGCAATTGTAGAATTAATTATAGCAAGAATGCCTGAAATTATGGCAGAGGTGTCTAAGCCAATGCAACAGGTAGATAAGATAACCATAATAGATAATGGTGGAAATCAAGGAGCCTCAAAACTTGCTAAAGTAGTTACTGACATTGCAGGGAATGGATTTCAATCCGTAAGAGATATGACAGGAATAGATCTTATAGATATAATTAATAACTTTACAAAGCCTAAAGAAGTAAAGGATGTCATCGAAGAGGAACAAAAAGAAGCATTGGCAGATGCTTAAAAAATCAAGTTATAGGTAAAAGGTAATAAGTAATAGTTAAGAACTGAGAACTAAGAGTTAAATAGTAGGTGATAAGTTAAAGGTGTTGTTTCTTAATAAAAACAATACCTTTTTCTTTATATTAATATATTTCCCAAGTTGTATTCATACAATAGACTAATAGTCTTGTCCATTAAATAAGCTTAAAGTGAATTTTGATGATTATTAAATACTTTGGGTAAATGATATATTAAGACTTTAAGTTTAGAAAAGATAATTACAGGAGATGAAATTATGGTTGACACACTAAAATATGAAGATGGTAGATTATATATAATTGATCAGACAAAATTACCTACAGAGCTTGATGTAATTGAAATAGAGGATTTGGAGCAATGCTTTGATGCTATAAAGATGCTGAAGGTTAGAGGAGCTCCAGCTATTGGAATTGCAGCAGCTTATGGAGTGTATTTATCAGTTAGAGATTATAATGGAGAGAATTATAATGAATTTCATAATAAATTTAAAATAGATAAAGATTATTTGGCAAGCTCAAGACCCACAGCAGTGAACTTATTCTGGGCTTTGGATAGAATGGAAAAGGTAGTACTAATAAACAAGGATAAACCCATTAAGGAAATTAAAGCTTTACTGGAAAAAGAAGCTATACTAATCCATAAAGAAGATGAAGAAACATGTAGAAGAATTGGAGAAAATGGGGTTAAGATATTAAAAAATGGGATGACAGTCCTTACTCATTGTAATGCGGGAAGACTGGCCACAGCCAAATATGGTACAGCCTTAGCACCAATTTATCTGGCTAAGGAACGAGGAATGGATGTCAAAGTATTTGCAGATGAAACCAGACCACTGTTACAAGGCTCGAGACTTACTGCCTTTGAATTGATGGAGGCAGGAGTAGATGTAACCTTAATTACTGACAATATGGCAGCCATGGTAATGGCTCAGGGTAAAATTGATATGGTTATAGTTGGAACTGATAGGGTTGCAGCCAATGGAGATATTGCAAATAAAATAGGTACATATGGAGTTGCTCTACTGGCAAAAATTCATGGTATTCCATTTTATGTAGCAGGTCCACTATCTACGATAGATTTAGAAACATCAAATGGATACGACATCCCCATAGAAGAAAGAGATGAGATGGAGATAATTAATGGATTTGGAAAGCAAACTGCTCCATCAAATGTTAAAGTTTATAACCCTGCCTTTGATATTACACCAAATGAACTGATTACAGGTATAATAACGGAAAAAGGAATCGCAAGAGCTCCATATGATATTAGTTTAAAGGCTTTATTTGAATAGCAAAACAAAATTAATCCAGATTATGTAGAGTTCCACTTAATCTGGATTAATTAATTTGTTGATTATTTGATAGGATTATTTAAGGTGCCAATTTTTTCGATATAGCACTGAACAATATCCCCTGATTTTAAATATTTATGAGGTTTAAACCCTATTCCTACCCCAGAAGGAGTTCCGGTTAAAATAATATCTCCGGCCCTTAGTGTAAGCCCTTTGGACAAGTCTGAAATGATATATGGAATATCGAAAATCAACTTATTGGTGTTAGAATTTTGTCTAATTTCATCATTTACTTTACAGGAAATATCCAGTTCAACCGGAAATTTAATCTCAGCCTTATCAACTATATATGGTCCCATAGGAGTAAATGTATCAAGACTCTTTCCCTTAAACCACTGGACATGTTTGATTTGAATATCCCTGGCTGAAATATCATTGGCAATTGTATATCCAAAAATATAGCTTTCAGCATCCTCTGGGAGTATGTCCTTTCCATCTTTACCAATAATAAGAGCTAGCTCAACCTCATAATCTATCTTTTCAGTATATTCCTTAGGTATGATTACTTCATCCATATCTCCTATAGCAGGATTACATACCTTTGTAAAATATATTGGATAATCTGGAACTGTATCTTTTCCTGTGGATAGGATCTTAATCTCCATAGCATGTTCCACATAATTCTTGCCAAGACAAAATACATTTCTTCTTGGATTCGGAATAGGAGCAGTAATCTTTATTTCATCTAAAGCTAGTTCTTCTGAATAATTCTCATCTAAAATCTGCTCAATTTCTGGATTTAAACTATCTGAATACATCTGGATAAAGCCAAGTAAATTTGAAGGACAATTTCTACTAAGTAAATTAAGTAATGAAGTCATTGGTACTACTGTGTCTTTACTCTCTTTTAATACACCATATGATTCTTGATTATTGTAAATATAAGATAAAAATTTCATTTTCTCACCTCATCAAGGAATTATTTAGTATATTGTATCACAGTAAAGTAATTAGTGTACTGATAATTTCTAATAGGGAATACTTACACTTGACATACATAGATACTCGAGGTATGCTATACATAGAAGGTCTAGGTATAACATTATTTATTGTAAATTGGAGGTGTAATGTTGAAAATAGACAAGGGTTTAATGGGAGGCAGCACAATACTACTGTTATTGTCCTTATTACAGGGAAAAGACATGTATGGATATGAGATTATAAAGGAATTGGAAACCCGATCTGATAATACATTTCAGTTTAAAGAGGGGACACTTTATCCAGTTCTTCATAAATTAGAGAATATGGGATTTGTGGAATCCTATCTATCAAAAGGTGATGCTGGACGTGAAAGAAAATATTATCAAATAACTAAAAGAGGAAAGAAACAACTGATTGAAGAACAAAAGCAGTGGGAAGTCTTCTCAAAATCAGTAGAAAAGGTTATTTTAGGTGATAAACATGAATATGCCTAATAGTGACAAATTTATAAATGAAGTAATATCATTTATTAAATTTCCCTTTGATAGAGAAGACATAAAGAAAGAGCTGCAAAATCATATGCTTGATAAGATGGAGGACTTTAAAAGTAGAGGAATAGATAGTATAACTGCTGAAGAGTTGACTATAAAATCCATGGGAGACCCAAGGGAAATAGGATTAGCACTCAATAAAGAGCATAATTTTATTTTGGGGTGGCTCTATAAGATTACTAATGGCTTAGTTATTTTATTTCTAGTAATTACTGTGTTTTCCACAGGTACATCTTTATTAATGACAGTATTCTCCAGAAATCCTAGCAATAGAATCCCTAAAGAAAATATTGTTTACAATATAGAGGTAGACGAAAAGGTAAAGATTGATGATAGGGTTATAAAGTTCAAAAATATTATATATGAGAAAAATGGGGATTTGAGCATTGTATATGAAAATTATGATTCAAGATTATTTGGTA
>CAZHLF010000174.1:0-5111 GCA_964532845.1 uncultured Tissierella sp. | reverse complement strand
GCAATAGTTTTTACAATGATTCAATCAGCTTTATTTTTTCGTTTAGCATCTGGACAAGCAAAAAAAATAGGACTTACTAAATCAGATATACTAAAGGTAATAAAAGGAAGTGCAGTTTTTTCAGTAATTCCATCACTTCCTATACTAATAAGTTATATGATACTTCTTCCAGCATTAGGTAAATTTTTCCCTTGGCTAAGATTAAGTGTCATAGGTTCAGCTTCATATGAAACAATGGCTGCTAACATGGCAGTTACTGGATTTGGGCTAGATGGACTGGGAACATCAAATGTAACTCCTGAATTATATGGTTCCATTATGTGGGTAATGACAATAGGAGTTATGATTTCTAGCCTTACAGTATTAATGCTAAGAAAATATGACAATAAAATGCAAAAGGTAAAAGATAGCAAAAATAGCTTTGGTGCACTAGTTGGACCGGTCATGCTACTCAGTCTGATGGCAGCATTTTCAGCACCTTATTTGATTGATATATCTAAACCGATTTCAATTATAACCATTATTGTATCAGCATTATCTATGGCATTGTTAGAGAAACTTTCAAAAAAAATTAATGTACTAAAAGAATTTTCTTTTGCTTTAAGTATGGTTTTAGGAATGATGTCTGCATCATTAGCGACAATTATTATTGGGGGTTAGGGTAATGGAAAAAATAGAAAAGATGAATTCGAAAACAAAAGCACCTGAAACTAATGAGTTTGATGATAAGGTACATAAACTAGGAGTGTCAACAACACTTCTTATGTGGGTTTTCTTTTTAGCAGTACCATTAGGGGTTACTCTATTCTTTGGTCTAAATGTAAATATCTTGCAGACACTGTCGATAGCCGCTCCATTGTCAATAGCTATTGCAATAACAGGACTGGCGGAGAAATTATCAATAACACCAGTAATAGGTCCAGGAGCAATGTACTTAGCTTCTGCAACAGGTAATGTTCAAAATATGAAGCTGCCAGCAGCTTTAAATGCTATGAGATTACTAGATGCTGAACCAGGTAGTGAAAAGGGACGTGTAATTTCAATTATAGCAGTTGCTACATCAGCAGTTGTAACTACAATAATCCTATTTTTGGGGATGTTATTTTTGGCACCATTAGCTACTCCACTTTTAACTAATCCAGTTGTAGCTCCAGCCTTTGATAATATGTTACCGGCTTTATTAGGTCCCATGGTAATTCCAATAGTATTAAGCAACCCAAAATCTGCTCCAGTTCCATTTATATATTCTATAATCTTTGTACTAATACTTGGAGATTCATATGGAACACTGCAAAGTCTTGTATTAGTGGCGGTAATATTATTAACACTAGGAACTGCAAGAATATTTTTTAATAAGGATAAGAATACTGAGCAAAAGCATCAATCAATTGTATAGGAGTGTGGCATAGTGGAAAAACAAAGGGCATTAGATTATATATCAGAAAAGGAAACCTTAATTACGAATGTAAGTGACAATATCTGGGAAACAGCAGAAACTGCTTTCTTAGAATATAAAACCATAAATTTCTTATGTGATGCTTTAGAATTAGAAGGATTTTTGGTTGAAAAAAATATAGGAAATATCGAAACCGCTTTTACAGCTAAATATGGAAATGGGTATCCGGTAATTGGTATTTTAGGAGAATTTGATGCTTTATCTGGCTTAAGTCAAGTAGAGAACTCAACAAAAAAGGAAGCTTTGGTAAAGGGTGGAAATGGTCATGGATGTGGACATAATTTATTGGGTGCAGGTTCTTTGGCGGCAGTTCTAGGAATCAAAAAATATCTAGAGGAAACTAATATTTCAGGAACTGTTATATATTTTGGCTGCCCTGGTGAGGAAGGTGGATCTGGGAAAGCATTTATGGCAAGGGAAGGTGTTTTTGATGAAGTAGATGTTGCATTAACATGGCATCCTGAGACAGTTAATGCAGTTATGTCCGTAAGTAGTTTAGCCAATTACCAGATTGCATATAAATTCCATGGAGTAAGTGCACATGCAGCATCAAATCCACATGATGGTAGGAGTGCTTTAGATGCAGTGGAGTTAATGAATATTGGAGTGCAATTTCTTCGTGAACATATAATTCAAGATGCAAGAATACATTATGCTATTACAAATTCAGGAGGGGTTTCGCCCAATGTTGTACAACCTTATGCAGAGGTATTGTATTTAATTAGAGCTCCAAAGACACCACAGGTGGAAGATATCTATAAACGTGTTAATGATATTGCAATAGGAGCAGCCTTGATGACAGGTACAAGGGTAGAAATTGAATTTGTTAAAGCAGCCTCAAATCTAATACCTAATAATGTCTTAGAGGGGATGCTTTATCAAAACTTAAATAGTGTAGAAAAGCCTACCTACAATGATGATGAGATTACTTATGCTAATGAAATAATGAAAACAAATGGACAACAAATAAATCTTGCAAAAGGAATAGTTATGAGCTTGCCAGATTCTGATAAGCGTAGTTATCTATTATCAAAATTTAATGAGCCAATTCTAAATTTTGTGTTACCTTACTTTAAAAGTAGTCAGGCAATGCCTGGCTCAACGGATGTAGGAGACGTGAGCTGGATTTGTCCAACATCACAGATAGCAGCTGCATCATGGGCGAATAATACCGTAGCACATTCATGGCAGGCAGTATCACAAGGGAAAAGCTCAATTGCACATAAATCATTGATCTATGCAGGAAGAGTTCTAGCAAGTACAGCAATTGATTTATTAAATGATACTCAGAAGATTGAAGAGGCTAAAGCGGAGCTTAAATCACGATTAGGAAATGATAAATATGTATGTCCAATCCCAAAAGAAGTAAAACCAAGACCAATAATCGCTGAATAACTTTAGTGGAAGATTCCAACTACTTTAAAGCAGAGATTATTTTCTGCTTTAATGCTTTTACCCCCTTCATTGACATCGTTTTCCCTTCTTGTTAATATATATGTGATAAGATGTATTTTCTTAAATACAATATATTAAACACAATATTAGGAGGGATATTATGGATATAAGAGATTATCCGGCCGAACCTTTTAAAATTAAAAGCGTTGAGCCAGTAAGCATGATTGGTAAGGATGAAAGACTGAAGGTTATCAAGAAAGCTGGATACAACACATTTCTAATCGATTCAAAGGATGTATATATTGACCTTCTGACAGATAGTGGAACAAATGCCATGAGTGACAGACAATGGGCTGGAATGATGATGGGGGATGAGGCTTATGCAGGCAGCAGAAACTTTTATCATTTAAAGGAAACTGTAAAGGATATATTTGGCTTCGATTATCTTGTACCAACTCATCAAGGCAGAGGGGCAGAAAATATTCTATCCAGGATTGCTATAAAGCCTGGACAATATGTACCTGGTAATATGTACTTCACAACAACAAGATATCATCAGGAAGCAAATGGGGGAAAATTCGTAGATATAATCCAGGATGTAGCTCATGATTCAGTAGCATATCATCCTTTTAAAGGAAATATTGATCTTAATAAGCTTCAAAAGGTAATTGATGATGTTGGAGCTGAAAATATAGCTTATGTTTGCCTGGCTGTTACTGTAAACTTGGCGGGTGGTCAGCCAGTTTCAATGCAAAATATGAGAGAAGTAAGGGAGCTTACCAATAGATACGGTATAAAGGTTTTCTACGATGCTACCAGATGTATAGAAAATGCATATTTCATTAGAGAAAGAGAAGCGGGATATGAAAATGCTGATATTAAGGATATAGTAAGAGAAATGTTTTCCTATTCTGATGGAGCCACTATGAGTGGTAAAAAGGACGGAATAGTAAACATAGGTGGATTTCTTTGCTTAAGAGATGAAGAATTGTTCCTGTCAGCAAAGGAAATGGTTGTTGTATTTGAGGGTATGCCTTCTTACGGTGGGATGGCAGGTCGCGACATGGAAGCATTTGCCATAGGTTTACAGGAATCATGCCAATTGGAATATATCGAATACAGAGTTAAGCAGGTAAGATATTTGGGTGACAAGCTAAGAGAGGCTGGAATCCCTATAGTTGAGCCTATTGGAGGTCATGCTGTATTTTTAGATGCAAAACTATTCTGTCCTCATTTAACTCAGGATGAGTTCCCTGCCCAAGCTTTGGCAGCGAATCTTTATCTGGAATCAGGTGTAAGAGCAATGGAAAGGGGAATTATCTCAGCCGGAAGAAACAAAGAAACTGGAGATCACCACAGACCAAAGCTTGAACTTGTAAGACTTACTATTCCAAGAAGAGTATATACCTATAGACATATGGACTATGTTGCAGATGCAATAATAAAGCTATATGCTCACAAAGAGGATATTAAGGGCTTAAGATTTACTTATGAGCCAAAACAACTTAGATTCTTTACAGGAACATTCGAAGAAATTTAGAAAAGTGAAAAGGGGAAGGGAAATTAAATGGGCTATCTCAATTGAGATAGCCCTATATATTTAATTATTTACTTTCACGAACTGATTTCATAGCCTTAGTCCAAGGAATTAGTTGGTCTAGTTGCTCATTTACATTAATTTCTTTTCCTTCAGCAGGTGTGAATTTGCTCATATCTTCAAAATCAGTGAATAATGAAAACATTACTTGTGCTCTAACGTCAGCCATTTGCAATTCACCAGCTACCAATCTTAAAGTTTCAACAGCTCTAACACCCATTGCACTACCATAACTTACAAAAGCTACTGCTTTATTATTCCATTCTAGTGCTAGATAATCTATAGCATTTTTTAGTGCTGCAGATGTGCTGTGGTTGTATTCTGGAGTTACCATTACGAAGCCATCAAATTCACCTATCTTAGCTGCCCATTTTTTTGTATGGTCATTTGCGTATTGGTTCCATCCAGCTGGAAGTGCTTCGTCCAGTAGTGGTAGATTGAAATCAGCTATATCAATTAATTCAAATTCTGCATCTGTTCTATTTTTAGCTACATCATAATACCACTTTGCAACTTGCTCACCATTTCTACCCGGTCTTGTACTTCCAATTATTATACCTATCTTTAACATTTTCATTCCTCCTGGTTAGTTATTATTTATTATTAGCTTACTTAATGTTATCTTGTTATGTTTCTATTATACCCGGGGTATTTTAATCTAAA
>CAZHLF010000173.1:0-5120 GCA_964532845.1 uncultured Tissierella sp. | reverse complement strand
CTACTAATTATTACAAAAAGAAAAAACACTCTCATAAGATTGTCTAATGGGAGTGTCCGAATAAACTTAAAGCAAAAGCCATTACTATCATTCCTGCAATTGCCCCATATACTGATAAGTGGTGGTCTTCACCTCTTAATGCTGTAGGAAGTAGTTCATCAAGAGATACGAACACCATAATTCCTGCTACTATACTAAATAGTATACCAAATATTAATTCATTTAGGAAATTAGCTAATAGAACATATCCCAATACTGCACCAATAGGCTGCATAAGTCCTACTAGTATAGTATATAGAAAAGCTTTTTTCTTACTGCCCGTAGAATATACTAAGGGAACCGATATTGCTACAGCCAGTGGTATGTTGTGTATAACTACAGCTGCTGCCAGTGGATATGCCAGTGAGATATCATTTATTCCTAAGGTAAATAAAGCTAATCCTTCAGGTATATTGTGAATTCCTATAGCTATAGCTGACATAAGACTAAGTTTTGAAAGATGTCCATTTTCATTATTCTTCTTAAGTGTGCTTTCCACATGATTGTGTCTATGATTATCAGTATGACCATGAGTATAATGTCTATGTTCTAGATGGCCGTGGTCATGGAACTCTCCAGCAAATACATGAACAAACCTCTCCATTACAGCTGTAATAAACATACCTGAGAAAAACCATAAAAGAGCTACCCAGCTATAATCTTCACCAATATATTCCTGAATATGGTGAATTCCTTCCGGAAGCATTTCCATGAAGGAAACATAAATCATAATCCCCGCTGAAAAGCTTAAGGATAGGGACAGGAGCTTCTTGAACTTTCCAGATACCAAAAAGCTCATCAAACTACCAATACCCATTGTTAAACCAACAATCAAAGTTAATATAAATGATTGTGCGATGTTATTCAAATTTTACAACTCCCTTATAATTTAACTCTAATGATTTATTATATATAAAACTTTATTAGCAGAAAAAGTAATATCCATATATTGTAACTCAGGAACTCTTAATATTCAAGAAAAAATCTATTAATATCTACTTAATACATTTATATCCCTAAGTTCTTTGTATCCAATCCCGATTATGGAATAAAGTGCAATACTTCTAATAATCAGTTGAATAAGAACTCCTATACCATGGATATCATAAATATAGGGTTCTGCAAAAATAATTGAAATTAGGGTTAATACACAAATTATCTTGAAACTTAAATCATTAAATTTGTTACTATGGTAATATATTAGAAAAATAGTAAATAGGACTATTATTGACAAAGGTATAAATCTAATCAATGCATATGTAGAGGAAGGAAATTCATCAAACCACTTATTCATTGGTAGTAAACAGATAATTATTCTTATAGCTGCAAGGCCAAACATCAGCTTATCCAGAGAGGTATTTTTTCTCTTAGAATACCTTAGGTTGTAGATATCATAAAGAACAAGATAAAGGATCGTAACTATAATGGCATTGCCCATTCTTCCCCAACCAATGATATGTAGGTTATCCTCTATTCCTGTTATAAGAATGGCATACATTCTAGGAAGTAAGTAAATTGAATCAGCAAGTGCTAAAATTAAGGCAAAGGAGCCAAAGGCTTTATATACCTTTTGACCAATGGAATTCTTAAGTAAATATCCGCCCATTATTAGTAAAGGAATTAAGTAGGCTATATGTAAAATAGGCTCGATTATCTTTTGCATAATTATCTCCCCTCTACTGTGATAAACTCTTAGTTCTAGTTTAATATTTAATTTTGCAAATGTAAAGCTTAAATCAGTTGACAATGGACAATTGACAATGGACAATTATTCTGGTCATATTTTGAGGTTTAAACCCCAGATTCCCTGACAGGCTCAGAATGACAACTTTGTTGTTTTCAACTCAAGGCCGCAGGCCATTCTTTTAATTGTGCATTGTCAATTGTCAACTGTCAATTGTAATTTAATAATAACTATGTTATTATTAAATTGTATGGGCGGTTAGCTCAGCTGGGAGAGCACCACGTCGACAACGTGGGGGTCGTTGGTTCGAGCCCAATATCGCCCACCAATATAAAAGGCACAAAGGGGTCGGTTCCTTTTGTGCCTTTTATCTTTTATTGAGCTTCTTTGTTTATTAAATCTTTAACCTTCATAAGTCTTGTAATGGTACTTCTTTCGCTTTCATCAAGCTTCATTCTGATAAATCTAATTGTATCTTCCAGATCAGGTATAGTTCTGTATTCCAGTGCATTTACTCTTCTTCTGGTCTTTTCGATTTCGTCCGCCATGAGTTGACAAGCTTTTTCAACTTCTGCAAGCTGAAGTAGTTTTGGCATTATTCCATATAGCTTTGCAATTGCATCATCCAGCTCTGAGGATGTTTGAGCAAAACCATATGGGTATATGCTTCCTTCATCTCCTTCAAGCTTTCTTATAAAGTTCATAACAGGAACATTAACACTCATTACGTTTTTCTTTTTTATATCTACAGTAATTGTTTCCTTTGGAACCGCTATTGCTTCTTCCAACATTTCAGGACTCATTACTGCACTTGCCAAAAGAAATTCCTTGAATGAAAGAGAAAGCTCGGCTTCCACTTCCATTCTAAGTTGTTTGTTCTTTTTTATTAACTCGATGAATCTTCTCATAAGCTCATCTTGCTTATCCTTTAAGAGCTTGTGCCCTCTTGTGGAGGTTTTTAATCTTCTCTTAAGGGTTGTAAGCTCCATACGAGTAGGATTAACGTTTAGCTTCGTCATCTACTCAGCCCCTTTGTCATCCAATGGTAGATATTTATCAAGATATTCATCTCTAATTCTCTTAAGCTCAGTTCTAGGTACTATCTTTAATAGTTCCCAGCCAAGATCCAATGTATCTATAATACTTCTGTTGTTATTATATCCTTGATTTACATATCGTTTATCAAAGGCTTCAGCAAATTTAGCAAAAGCAATATCTGCATCTGATAAAGCTGATTCTCCAAGGATTGTAGCAAGCTCTCTGGCTTCAATACCTGCTGTATAAGCTGCATAAATCTGGTTCATTGTATCGGCATGGTCTTCTCTAGTTTTTCCTTTACCAATACCCTTATCCTTAAGTCTTGAAAGAGAAGGAACTACATTTATTGGTGGCTCAAGGCCTCTTTTATATAGATTTCTAGCAAGTATTATTTGTCCTTCTGTAATATAACCTGTTAAGTCAGGAATCGGGTGAGTTATATCATCCTCTGGCATGGTAAGTATTGGAATTTGGGTAATGGAACCCTTTCTTCCCCTTACTCTTCCAGCTCTTTCATAAAGACTTGCAAGGTCAGTATATAGATATCCTGGATAACCACGTCTTCCTGGTACTTCCTTTCTAGCTGCTGAAGTCTCACGAAGTGCTTCTGCATAGTTGGTCATATCAGTCATAATTACAAGTACGTGCATATCTTTTTCAAATGCCAAGTACTCTGCACATGTTAAAGCCATACGAGGAGTTGCTATTCTTTCAATGGCAGGGTCATTAGCTAAATTTATAAACATAACTGCTCTATCAATAGCACCAGTCTTTGTAAAGTCATCAATAAAGAATTGAGCTTCCTCAAAGGTAATACCCATGGCAGCAAATACAACGGCAAATTTTTCATCTGAGCCAAGTACATTGGCTTGTCTTGCAATCTGTGCAGCTACCTGATTGTGAGGAAGACCTGAACCTGAGAATATAGGCAACTTTTGTCCTCTAACAAGGGTATTTAATCCATCTATACAGGAAATACCAGTCTGAATAAATTCATCAGGATAGTCTCTTGATACAGGGTTCATTGGAACACCATTTACGTCGACTTTCTTTTCAGCTATTATCTTTGGTCCATTGTCCTTTGGACGACCAAGTCCATCGAATATTCGACCTATCATATCAGGAGAAACCCCTAATTCAAGTGGTTTTCCCAAGAATCTAACAGAGGTATTTTTAAGGTTAATACCTGAAGATCCTTCGAAAAGCTGAATCATAGCTTTATCTCCATTTACCTCAAGTACTCTACCTCTACGTTTTTCTCCAGTTTGAATTTCTATCTCAACCAGTTCTTCGTATTTAACTCCTTCGACGCCTTCTACTACCATCAATGGGCCAACTACTTCCGATACTGTTCTGTATTCTTTAAGCATTAAGGATACCTCCCTTGCTTATTAATTCGTCAATGCTATTAGTAAGCTCTTGGTTTATATTATCTATATCAGCTATATTATTCTCTGGTATATATTTCGCACGAGCTATTTTGTTCCTAACATCCATATTTTCAATATCCTTTAGATAAACTCCTGCATCTAGTGCTTTTACACCTAGGTCATAGAACTGTAGCATTACCTTAAGCATCTTGTTTTGCTTCTCTAAAGAACAGAATGTATCAACTTCATGGAATGCATTTTGCTGCAAGTAGTCTTCTCTTAGGGACTTTGTAGCTTCCAATTTTAGCTGGTCATACTCAGACAATGAATCCCTACCTACAAGTCTTACAATTTCCTGAAGACCTGATTCCTCTTGCAATAGTTCCATAGCCTTAGCTCGATTTCTTGCAAATTCCTTATCTATATTTTCATTCATCCATTCATCAATACTTGGTTGATATAGGGAATAGGAATTTAGCCAGTTAATAGCAGGGAAGTGTCTTCTGTAGGAAAGTGCATAATCAAGACCCCAGAATACCTTTACAATTCTAAGTGTTGCCTGGGAAACAGGCTCTGAAATATCTCCTCCAGGAGGTGATACAGCACCTATAACTGTAACTGCTCCTTCTCTGTTGTCACTACCTAAACATACTACCTTTCCAGCTCTTTCATAGAATTCTGCAGCACGTGAAGCAAGATATGCAGGATATCCTTCATCACCTGGCATCTCCTCAAGTCTACCTGACATCTCTCTTAAAGCCTCTGCCCATCTGGATGTGGAGTCAGCCATTATAGCTACTGAATAACCCATATCTCTAAAGTATTCTGCTATAGTGATTCCTGTATATATGGAAGCCTCTCTGGCTGCTACTGGCATGTTGGATGTATTAGCTATAAGAACAGTTCTCTTCATCAGTGATTCCCCAGTTTTAGGGTCAATGAGTTCAGGGAATTCCATAAGAACGTCTGTCGTTTCATTTCCACTCTCA
>CAZHLF010000172.1:0-5140 GCA_964532845.1 uncultured Tissierella sp. | reverse complement strand
AAAGCTTAAGGAATATCGTCAAAGCATAATCTATGAAACTGTAACTAGAGGACTTGACAAAAATGTACCAATGAAGGATAGTGGAATTGAATGGATAGGGGATATTCCTGAGAGTTGGGAAGTTAAAAAGTTAAAATATATTGGAGAAAGTATTACAGGGATAACATACTCACCTGATGAAATATCTGATGAAGGTTTGTTGGTCCTTCGATCTTCAAATGTTCAAAGTGGGAAAATATCATATGAAGATAATGTATATGTCTCAAAAGAGGTAAACGACAAAATGTTGGTAAAATCTAATGATATATTGATTTGTTCAAGAAATGGTAGTAAGGAGCTAATCGGAAAATGTGCATTAATTGATAAAATGTCAGAAAACCATACATTTGGAGCATTTATGACTATATTTAGAAGTGAAGCAAACAAATATATATATTATATTTTTAATTCACCAATTTTTAATTACCATATAGGTACTTTTTTAACTACCACAGTAAATCAATTAACAATAGGCAATCTAAATAACATAGTTATTCCTATACCTACAAATCAAATTGAACAGCAGCGAATAGCAGACTACCTGGATAAGAAATGTGCAGAAATTGACTCTGTTATATCTGCTAATGAAATAACTATAAAGAAATTAAAAGAATATCGACAAAGTGTTATTTTTGAGGCAGTAACTGGTAAAATGGATATAAAGTCACTTAGTTAATAAGTTCATTAAGTAGAGTCTAAGGAGTGAAAGATATGTCAGAAAAAAACTTAAGAGAGAATCCTTTTAGAGATGAAATTTTTGATTATTTCCTTAGTCATGGATATGTTGAGAGTAAAAAATCTGATTATGACTATAAACACGCCCTTGATACAAAGAAATTATTTGAGTTTTTGGAGAGTACACAGCCTAAGGAGCTTCAAAAGCTAAAGAATACCTATGGTGCTTCATACAGGGACAAGTATATTGAGTTGCTATGTAATAAAATTGAAAACAGAGGACTCCTAAAGGCATTAACTGAGTGGGTAGAGGATTATCCTAGCAACACAAAGTTCAGTCTAGTTTACTTTATGTCTGGCTTAGAAAGCATGTCAGATAATTTATCCTTATATAAGAAGAATATATTCTCAATTAGACGAGAGTTTTCCTATGAGGATAAAGAAGATAGTTTTCGGGTAGACCTTGCATTGTTCATAAATGGAATACCCATTGTAATGATTGAACTTAAAAAGCAAACTGCAGGACAAAAGGCTGGGTTCGAAGGTACAAGACAGTTTAAGGATACTCGTGACCCAAACCAACTATGTTTTTCTTTCAATAAGCGTACCCTTATTTACTTTGCTCTAGATGAACTCGTGGCTTTTATGACCACTAGGCTGGACAAAGGGGATACAAGATTTTTACCATTTAATCAAGGTGACAATGATGATGGAGGAAACCCAATAGTAGAAGGTAAACATTCTACTTATTATTTATGGGAAGAGATACTTCAAAGAGATATGTTGCTTCGAATTATTAGGGAATTTATGTTTATAGATGGTGAAGGAAATATGATTTTTCCTCGATATCATCAGCTGAGGGCAGTATTACGAGCTGAAGAAGATGTAAAAACAAATGGTGTAGGTGGTAGATACTTAATATGGCATAGTGCAGGTAGTGGAAAAACGAAGACAATTGCTTGGCTTGCCAAAAGACTTATTAATAAGAAGGATATCAATACTGTCATTGTAATAAGCGATAGAACAGTTATTGATGGACAACTTGGAACAGAATTGTTGACACTTGATGGTACAGTAGGTGTGGCACAACATATTGATACTACTGCCAGAGCACTACTAGAAAGATTGAATCATGGAGGATATATTATAGTAACTACCCTTCAAAAATTCAGACCTATTCTAGAAGATATAAGACAATATGTGAATAGGAAATATGCAATTATTATTGATGAAGCACACTCATCAACAGCTGGAAAGTCAATGTCTAAAGCTTCTGAAACACTAACAGGGAAGTCTCTAATGGAAGCTGCTGAGATTGATGATATTTATGAGGAACTGGAAGACGGCCAAAATCAATTGCTTAAAAATAAGGATTTAATTGAATCAACTAACAATGTAAGTTACTTTGCTTTTACAGCAACCCCTAAGAAAGAAACAGTGGAGCTCTTTGGAACCAGAAGAGAACATGGGAAAACATATTTTGATAAGTATTCAATGAAACAGGCTATAAAGGAGAAATTTATCTTAAACCCCTTGCAAGCATATACAAATTATAAGCAAAAATATGAGCTTGGAATGCTCCAAGAAGATGGAGTTGAGTATGATGCTACGAGGTCTCAACAGGCTATATTAAATTATATAACAACAAAGGAAGAGGTAGTTGAAGTAAAATCTAAAATAATAGTGGATGACTTTATTGATTATAGAGCTACTTGGCTCTCGGGTAAAGCAAAGGCTATGGTAATTACGCCGTCAAGAAAACACGCTGTTTGCTATAAACTCGCTATAGATAAATATCTAAACAAAAGAAGAAGTAGCATTAGAAGTTGTGTTGCTTTTACAGGAACTTTAGAACTGGATGGGTTAAAATTTACAGAAGAGAATATGAACAAAGATTTCAAAGAAAATGGTGTACCTTATGATATTAAGAGTATAATTGCTAAGAATGATGATTTGAGATTAATTATAGTTGCTGATAAGCTCCAGACGGGGTTTGATGAAAATAAGCTTTGTATAATGTATATTGATAAAAAGTTGGCTAGTGCCGTTAAAGCAGTACAGACAGTATCAAGACTTAATAGACCGGCTAAGGGGAAGCGTACATTTGTAATGGATTTTGTTAATCAAACTGAGGAAATTAGAAGCTATTTTACTCAATATTATGGTGGTGAAATATATCTGCCACCGGAAAATGAAACTGACCCTAATGTACTGATTACAAAAAGAGATGAAATATTTGACTACCATATTTTAACACAAAACCAAGTAGATGAAATATATGAAAATATTATATCTGCAAATTCAAGTTCTAGTGAGCTAAGTAGCCTGATTGCTACCATAAGTAAGAGCTATGAACTATTAGAAATAGATGATAGAAAGCTATTTACATCAAAACTTAAAAAATTTAGTAAGTTGTTCTACTATATAGCTGCAGTTTACAATACTTGGAATGAGGATATGAAGAAACTAGCTATAGTATTTGATGTCTTATATAATGTTTTATATGAAAAAGAAGAAAGTCAGGTTGTGGATCCAGAAGAACTAGTTGAACTAATAGACTTTTCAACTAGCATTGCTAATGAAAATGTTTCAATACTTCTGGAGACGGATGACATCATTTTAGACAAGATATCTACAGAGGTAGCATTAAATCAAAAAGCATATTCACTAATTGATGAGATTATTGAGAGATTCAACTTAAAGTATGCAAATGCAGATACTGAGCTTAATGAAATGGTAGATAAGCTTAGCACTAATAATACCCTAGTAGTAAACGTTCGTGACAGTACTCCAAGTGCTTATGAAGCAGCTGTTGAGGATATGGTATCATCAAATATAACAGATGGCTTATTGGAGGGAACTTTAAAAGGTGACTTCGATAAGGTAGGCTTTTATACTGAACTTAGTAGTAGTAAAGCCGCAATAAAACTTATTACAAATGCTGTTATAAGTAAAATAAAGAATTTCTTAATGGCTGGATAAATCAATCAACCTTCTTAAACATTTAAAATAAAATACTCGAGGGCAATAAAATTTTTAAAAAATTTTATTGCTTTTTTGTTGACAAATAACCTCAATAGTCATATGCTTAATTACATAAGTAACTAACCAATAAACCGATGGAGGTGAATTGAAAATTGTTAGATTTAAGTTCGGATAAATCAATATATGTACAGATAGCGGAAGCAATAGAAAATGAAATTCTATTGGAAAATTTAAAGGAAGAGGATCAAGCTCCATCAACTAATCAGTTTGCAAAAGTCTATCAGATAAACCCAGCAACTGCTCTAAAAGGAATGAACATGTTGGTGGAGGAGGAAATTCTGTATAAGAAAAGAGGATTAGGAATGTTTGTTGCAGAAGGAGCTAGAAAGAAAATCTTAAAGAAAAGGCAAAGTACCTTCTTTAAGGAAATTTTACCAGACATTATGTTAGAAGCAAAGAGACTAGAAATTACAACAGATGAAATTATAAACTATATGGAAAAGCTAAAGGAGGGAAATGGTAATGCTTGAAATAAAGAGTTTAAATAAGACTTTTGGAAAGAAAAAAGTCTTAAGGGACATAAACTTAAACCTTGAAGAGGGAAAGATTTACGGACTTCTTGGAAGAAATGGAGTTGGAAAATCAACTCTAATGAATATTATATCTGGCCATATAAAAAGTGATGATGGAGTTTTAAAGCTTAATGGTGAAGACATATACGAGAACTCTAAGGCGATAGAAAATATATGTTTAGTCAGAGAAAAAGGAATACCCGTAGATGATGATAGAGTGAAAAGATTGTTTAAAATTGCTGGACTTCTTTATAAAAACTGGGATGAAGATTATAAAAATTTCTTGGTTAAGGAATTTAATCTAAATGTAAAAACAAAATATAATAAGCTTTCCCGAGGAAATCAAACTATAGTAGGTCTAATAATTGGTTTAGCATCCAGATGCAGTGTGACAGTATTTGACGAGCCTTCTTTAGGATTGGATGCAGCCTTTAGATACAAATTCTACAACCTTCTTCTTGAGGATGTTCAAAATAATCCAAGAACTGTTATAATCTCAACTCACCTAATAGATGAGGTTACTAATCTATTTGAAGAGGTTATAATTCTAAATGATGAAAAGGTATTTTTAAAGGATCAGGTAGGGAATATTCTTGAAAAGGGTTATTTCCTAAATGGAAATCCTGAGAGTATAAATAGCATTGTGAAAAATAAAAAGGTAATCCATAGAGATCAATTTGGCTCTACTGAGATAGTAGGTATCTATGACGAGTTGACTAAGGAAGAAAGGCAAGTTTTAAGGGAGAATAATGTTGATATTAGCTCTATCCCACTTCAAAAGCTTTTCGTATATTTAACTGAAAACACTCAGTTAAAGTCCAGCTAAGAATTGTCAATACTTAATATAAAAATATTTGATGTTCAAGTTA
>CAZHLF010000171.1:1081-5201 GCA_964532845.1 uncultured Tissierella sp. | reverse complement strand
ATGAATCTCTAGATAATGCTCTAAAGAGATTTAAAAGACAATGTGCACGTGCTGGCGTTATGGGTGAAGTTAGAAAAAGAGAACACTATGAAAAGCCAAGTGTAAAACGTAAAAAGAAATCCGAAGAAGCTAGAAGAAAGAAACATTCAAAGTTTTAATTAAGAAGGTGAATTAATGTCCCTTAAAGAGAAACTGATGGAAGATCTGAAGACTTCCATGAAAAACAAAGATACAATTAGAAAAAATACGATAACTATGGTAAGAGCTGCAATCAAACAAATAGAAGTAGATCAAAGAAAAGATGTTCAAGATGAAGAAATACTTGAAATCATTTCTAAACAAGCAAAAGAAAGAAGATTAGCAATAGAAGATTTTAAAAGAGGATCAAGGGAAGATTTAGTTAGTCAGACTGAAGCGGAGATTGAGATATTATTGCAGTATTTACCACAACAGCTTACTGAAGATGAAGTTGAGCAAATTGTCGTAGAAACAATAAAAGAAATCAATGCAACCTCTATGAAGGATATAGGATTAATCATGAAAGCTGTTATGCCTAAAGTAAAAGGTAAAACAGATGGAAATATAGTTAATAAAGTAGTTAAAAAAATATTTAGTTAGTATCTAAAAGCCTAAGCTTGAAAAAGCTTAGGCTTTTTTGCTAATTTATCAAATATTTCACAAATTATTGGGTATAAGAAAAATGATGAAGTATATTATATTATTAGGAGGTGTTTACTTGAAATTAAAAGGTTTTTTATTGATTTTGGTTTTACTACTAATTTCTACTTCAGTTTTGGCAACAGAAGTAAAAACTGGTGAAAAGGTTTATGTAATTCCTATAAAGGGTGAAATCAATAGGGCAACTCACAACTATGTAAGAGATGTGTTGAGAGATATTGAGAATGAAGATGTAAAAGCAATTATTTTTGAAATTGATACCTATGGCGGTTTAATTGATGAAGCTCAAAAGATTAAAGACTTAATCATTGCAACAAACATACCGACTATTTCCTTTGTTAACAACAAAGCAATATCTGCAGGTGTTCTTATTACAATTGCTAGTGAGAAAGTAGTTATGACTCCTACCTCCACTATAGGTTCTGCAGAAACAATTCCAAATACTGAAAAAAATCTTTCGTTTTGGAGAGCTACTTTGAGAGATACAGCTCAATATAGGGGGAGAAACACAGAAATAATCCAGGGAATGGCTGACAAAGACATTGTAGTAAGTGGTATCAATACAAAAGGTAAGTTGATAAATCTTACAGGTCCAGAAGCTTTTGAAAATGGAATAGCAGATTTTATTTCAGATAATGTATATGATGCATTGACTCATTTTGGCATAGCTAATCCCCAAGTAGAGGTAATGGATGAAGGTCTACAGGTAAAGCTTGCAAAGTATATTTCTAACCCGTACATAAGTACCATGTTACTTATCTTAGGGTTTATAGGAATAGTAATTGAGATTATGACTCCTGGATTTGGCATAGGTGGTACAATAAGTTTATTAGGTTTTGGACTGTATTTTGGTGGTAATATTTTAGCTGGAAATTCCAATTGGATGTCACTTGTTCTATTTATTTTAGGATTGATACTTTTAGTAATTGAAGTAATGATTCCTGGATTTGGGCTACCGGGTATATCTGGTATAGTTTTAGTTGTAGTAGGAACAATACTTGCAATGAATAATTTAAAAATGGCCTTAATGTCGTTGAGTATAGCCATTGTCATTTCAGCTGTAGTATCTTACTATTTAGTACGCCTTGGATTTAAAAGTAAAATATTTAATAGTATAATATTATCTAATAAGCTGGAAAGAGAAAGAGGATATTCTAGTAGCACATCTTTAGAACATTTATTGGATATGGAAGGTATAACTTTGTCAGAACTTCGACCTACGGGTTTTATAGAGATAAATGGAGAAAAGTATGATGCCATGTCGGAAGGAGAATTTATCATTAAAAATTCTTCAGTAAAAGTAGTTAGAGTTGAAGGGGCAAAAATTTACGTTAGGAGGAGTTAGTATATGGATTTATTTATTGTTATGGGGATTGCTATTATAGTGATTATCCTTATTATGTTATTCTTTACATTTGTACCGGTTGGGCTTTGGATAACAGCATTTTTCTCAGGAGTAAGGGTAAGGATATCAACCCTTATAGGAATGCGTCTTAGAAGGGTAATACCAAGTAGAATTGTAAACCCAATGATAAAAGCAACAAAAGCAGGTCTAGACATCAATATTGATGAGCTGGAAGCTCACTATTTGGCAGGAGGTAATGTAAATACATTGGTAGATGCTCTTATCGCGGCACAGAGGGCAGAAATTCCTCTAATATTTGAAAGAGCTGCTGCAATTGACCTAGCAGGTAGAAATGTTTTGGAGGCAGTTCAAGTAAGTGTAAACCCTAAGGTAATTGAAACTCCAAATATCGCTGCAGTTGCAAAGAATGGAATTGAAGTAATTGTCAAGGCTAGAGTTACTGTAAGAGCAAATATTGAAAGACTTGTTGGTGGAGCTGGAGAGGAAACTATAATAGCAAGAGTAGGCGAAGGTATAGTTACAACTGTTGGTAGCTCATCATCCCATGCAGATGTGTTAGAAAACCCAGATATGATATCAAGAACAGTTTTAAACAAAGGTCTTGATTCAGGAACGGCATTTGAAATTCTATCAATAGATATTGCAGATGTTGATGTTGGAAGAAATATAGGTGCAAAGCTTCAAATGGATCAAGCTGAAGCAGATAAGAAAATAGCACAGGCTAGGGCAGAAGAAAGAAGGGCTATGGCAGTTGCTACAGAACAAGAAATGATTGCCAGAGTTCAAGAGATGCGTGCTAAAGTAGTAGAATCTGAATCTCAAGTACCACTTGCTTTGGCTGAGGCACTAAAGGCTGGAAATATTGGTGTTATGGATTATTATAATATGAAAAATGTCTTGGCAGATACTGATATGAGGACATCTATTTCTAAGATGTCTCAGGATGAAGACATACAAAAATAGGATGTGATTAAATGGATAATCCGATTCTTGTCCTGATTTTCTGGGGTGTTATAAACCTTTTCATTAAAAGTGCTAAGGACAAAAAAAGAGCAGAGCAAGCAAGAAATAAAAGACCTATTCAAGGTAGTGTAGTTCCAACACCTCAAAAACCTAAGCCTCAATCATCTAAGAGTATTATAGATGTATTCAAGGATGAGATTGAAAAGGAAATTAAGAGAGAAAAAGAGTTTCAAAACAAGAAAACTAAACCGTTTACACAAGAAGTAAAACAAAAGCCTGTGGTTCCTGTTAATAAACAGGTAATGAATCCTATAAACGATTATTTAGCAGAGGAAGAGCCAGAGGAAAGGATGGAGGTTATAAGAGCTGGATCGATTTCACATAAGACCTCAGGGAAACAGCAAATATTCAACAGTAAAAAGGACATACTAAAAGGCATAATTTATTCGGAGATTTTGTCCGAGCCAAAAAGTGTGAGAAATTTAAAAAGATAGTTAGAAGAACAGTCCTTCACCAATTGGTGGGGGATTGTTTTTTTGTAATAGAATAGTATCTCTAGCATAGGATAGATTGGAGGGATTTAAATGAAAAAAAACTCAAATTTAAAGACTAATCTATCTGAAGTCTTAGAGCTACCAATAGAAATTACTCTTGATTTACCTAAAATTACACTAATTGGAAATAAAGAGGCTGTTGTTTTTAATCATAAAGGAATAATTGAGTACTCTGAAAAATTAATAAGGATCAATTCGAAAGTAGGTATTATTAAAATAATTGGGAATTACTTGGAAATACGTAATATCCTTTCAGAGGAGATTTTAATAGTAGGCATAATTGAAAATATTGAAATCATAAGCTAGGGGTGATGATATGCTAGCTATAAAGATATGGAATTATTTAAAGGGATATGTTATTATTAGAATTGAAGGATTAGCCCTGGAAAGGCTGTTAAATTTAGCCTTAACTAATGATATTTATATTTGGGACTTAAGGAGATTGAACTATTTTCAGGTTGAGGTATCCGTAAGTTTAAAGGGCTTCAGACCATTAGAAGAACTAATAGAAAAAACTGGATGTAAAGGGGAGGTTCTCGAAAAAAGGGGACTTCCACAC
>CAZHLF010000171.1:0-1071 GCA_964532845.1 uncultured Tissierella sp. | reverse complement strand
TAATATTTATCTCTGGGATGTAAAGCGCCTTAATTATTTTCAAGTAGAGGTATGTGTAAGTTCCAAGGGATTATTAAACCTTGAGGAATTGATCCAAAAGGTTGGTTGTAGAGGTGAAATACTCAGTAGTAAAGGCTTTCCATTTCTTCTAAAGAAGATTATCGAAAGAAAAATGTTCTTCATTGGATTCCTTCTATTTTTTTTAATCACTTTTTTATTGTCATCTTTTATTTGGAAGATAGAGATCAATGGTGCACTGCAAACTCCTAAGGAAAATATAATGCTTTTTTTAGGAGAAAACGGAATATTATCTGGAACTCATAAGTCAAAGTTAACTGAAGATGAAACAAAGCTATTGTTAGTAAATAAGTATGATTATTTTTCTTTTGTTGATGTTAGAATAAAGGGCGTAAAGCTAATAATAGATATTAAAGAGGAGGATGTTCCTCCAGATAAGATAGATAAAAGCTATCCTGCAAATATTGTAGCAAGAAAGAAAGGTGTTATTACTAAAGTAATACCTAGAAACGGTGAAAGTATTGTTGAAGAAGGTCAGGTAGTTAGAGAGAATCAAGTCCTTATAAGTGGTGTTTTGGAAAATAACGAATTGGGATATTATTTGGTTCATGCTGATGGTGAAGTATTTGCAAAAACCAGTTATGAAGCTATTATTGAAGAACCAGTCTTAAAGAAAATGGAGAAGGAAACTGGTAGAGTATTTAAACAAAGAGGGTTAAAAATAAATAAGCAAGGTATTAGATTAATAAAGGATATTCCTTTTGATAATTACAAAGAATATATTAAGGAAAGCAATATTCTAGACTGGGATCTTATAGATTTTCCAGTTAAGCTAATAACATATGAGTATAAGGAAGTTGAATTAACTGAGATAAAACAAGAAATAGACTACTTAAAACGTGCAAATCAAATGAAAGCATTAGAAATAATAAATGCTCAATTATATGATGGTGCTGAAATAATAAGTAAGGATGTAATTCATTCTATAAATGACAATATTCTTAAAACTGCTGTTATAGTTATTATTAGTGTAAATCATATAATACTATAAAA
>CAZHLF010000170.1:0-5205 GCA_964532845.1 uncultured Tissierella sp. | reverse complement strand
TAGATGATTTGGAATATCTATTCAGAGGAGGTAGAGTTTCTAAAACAGCTGCATTAGTAGGAGGACTTCTAAATATTAAGCCTATTCTGGAAGTAAATGAAGAGGGGAAATTAGTGCCTTTAGAAAAGATAAGAGGTAGAAATAAGGTTTTTAAAAGAATGATTGAAATTATGAAAGAAAAAAATGAAGGTGTGGACTATTCTAATACCTTAGTTGGTATAAGCCATGGTGATGATCTTGAAGGTGCTAACAAGCTAAAGGAAATGATAGCTGAGGAATATGGAGTAAAGGACTTCCTAATTAACTCTGTAGGGGCAGGCATAGGAGCTCATTCAGGACCAGGAACTATAACTTTATTTTTCTTTGTAAAATAGTGAATTGATATTTGGGTGAGCTTAGGCTTACCCTTTTGTTTTGCAATTAGTAAATTGGGGTATTTAGAAAGCATCTAATGATAAATTTAAGAAATCCATCATGGGGAGATATTATGTTGATTGTAAAGAAACTACTTATTCCAGTTACGATTGTAACAATTATAATTGCATCATACATATTTTATCTTTCTATTACAGACTACAATCCAGATGAAATTGTAATCCTTCCAATAAGCAATAATCAAGTTAAGACCCTGCCTTCAAATGAGGAAATCACCATAGCTACCTTTAATATAGGATATGGAGGACTTGATGAAGCTCAGGATAATTATTCTCAAAATGGAATAGGGGTCAAGGCCTCCAGCAAAGAAAAGGTACAGGAAAACCTAGATGGAGTAACTAAAGTTGTAGATCTGTTTGAACCTGATATTTTGCTGTTCCAGGAGATAGATATAAAATCCAGTAGAAGTTATAGAGTTGATCAATTAGAATATTTAAGTGAAAAATACCCTAATTATAGTTATATATATGGGAAAAACTATGATGTAGCATGGAATCCATTTCCATTTCTAAAACCCTTGGGAAAAATAGAATCAGGTCTTGCAACCTTTTCTAGATTCTATTCCACTTGGGCCTATAGATATTCCCTTCCAGGCCAGGAAGATGGTTTTCATAAATACTATGACTATGACAGAAGCTTTATAGTTAGCAGATTTGATGTAGAAAATGGTGAAACATTATTAGTGATAAATTTACATCTATCTGATTTTAGCCAAACAGGAGTTAGAAGGCATGAAGAATTCCAATATCTTAAGAACTATCTCATAGAAGAGGCAAGAAAGGGATCATATATAGTAGTGGGTGGAGACTGGAATCATAATCTTCCAGGGATGGATCCTTATAAATTTAAGACGGATGAAAGCTGGCCTTCATGGCTAAAAAATATTCCAGAAGAGTTTAAAATAGCTGGACTTAAGTGGATAGAAAACACCATAGCTCCAACGGTCAGGTCTCTATCAAAGCCTTATGAGAGAGACTCCAATTTTCTTGCAACAACAGATGGATTCTTGATATCTGAAAACATAGCAGTTTCCAGGATATTTACCTATTCTAAACATGATTTTAAATACTGCTATCATAACCCTGTAATAATTAAGTTAAGTTTAAGATAAAAAAATCGAAAAAAACTATGGACAAAATGAAAATATGGTAGTATAATTATCTTTGTTGGTTGCAAAATGTGCTTTTAGCTCAGTTGGTAGAGCACCTGACTCTTAATCAGGGTGTCCAGGGTTCGAATCCCTGAAGGCGCACCATAGTAAAAAAGACTTGCAGAGTTTTCTGTAAGTCTTTTTTTATGCAAAACACCAGGGACTATCTTTAATCTCTTACTTGGTAATATCATTCATATTGTCTGATTTACTATTGTAGAAGTGGGTCTTTTCATCTCAACTGGGTATAATTAAGTGGTGGAAGTTGTATTTCCGTTATGAGTATATATGAAAAATGTTTTAAGGAGGTACTATGTTTAGAGAATTTAGATGGTTTATAACATATTATAAGAAAAAATATACATTGGCAGTTTTATTTCTTATGTTAAGTAATTTAGTAGGTTTGATACCTCCATATATTACAGGTAGACTTACAGATATGATATTTGAAGAGAGTATTGCCTTAAATACATTTTTAATTATTTTAGGAATTAATCTTGTCATAATAATAATCAAATATTTTTTTGCAATGGGTTGGAGTTATTATACCTTTAGAGCTGCAAATGAAATAGATTTTAAAGCAAGAGATAACCTTATGATTAAATTCTTAAGACAATCTTTGAAATTTTTTGAAATTCACCCTACAGGTTCTCTAATGGGAAAAGCCACAAATGACGTAGACAGCCTTAGCGATTTGGCTGGCTTTGGAACCCTTAGTTTATTTGATTCTACTTTATTTCCATTATTAATAATTATTATGATGATGGTGGTTGTAGATGTGAAGCTTACTTTAGCTTCTATAATTCCACTTCCAGTTCTTGCCTATCTGGTGATAAAAATTGGTAAGAAGATCTATATAAGATGGGATAAGGTACAAAGGGCATTTGATAAGTTAAACTCTACTGTTTTAGAGGATGTTGAAGGAATGAGGATTATTAGGGTTTTTAACCTTCAAAGGTCAAGATTTTTAAAGTTTGAGAAAAATGGAGAAGATTTGCGAAAAAGAAATTTAGATGTTGTAAAGTACGAAGCTCTCATGGCTCCTATACAAAGTATAATACCTGCTTTGACGTTTATTATAGCCATAGGTTATGGTTCGTTTCTGATATCAAAGGGGGAAATTTCCATAGGACAGCTAGTTTCATTTACCTACTATTTAAACATGTTGGTATGGCCAATGTATGCCTTTGGGAACTTTATAAATATCAAGCAGCAAGCTAGTGCATCAATGGACAGAATACAGGAAGTATTGGATTATAAAGAAGACATTGTTGAAAATAGTGAAGCAATTCAATTAACATCAAATCCAGATATTGAATTTAGAAACCACAGCTTTAAATATCCAACCTCAAAGAGCGAAATTTTAGATGAATTAAGTATAAAAATTGAAAAGGGAAGTTCTTTAGGGGTATTAGGAACTACTGGCTCTGGTAAATCAACACTTCTAAAGCAGTTATTAAATTTATATCCAGCAAACAGGAAAAGCATATACTTAGACGGCAGGAAGATGGAGGATTATACTATTAAGAGTATCAGAGAATTAATAGGGTATGTCCCTCAGAAACACATGGTTTTTTCAAAAACTGTAAGGGATAATATAAAACTTTCAAAACCAGATGCAACTGATGAAGAAGTATTGACTGCAATTAGACTTGCAGATTTCGAAAAAGACCTATTATCATTTCCTCAAGGACTTGATACATTATGTGGTGAAAAGGGAATATCACTATCTGGAGGACAAAATCAGAGAATAGGAATAGCACGAGCATTTTTAAAGAATCCCCATATTTTACTATTAGATGATTGTATGAGTGCTGTTGATGGAAGAACAGAAAAGAATATCATCAATAATATCATGAATAATAGAAAAATGAAAACTACAATTATTGCAAGTCACAGGATTAGCCAGGTAAAGGACCTTGATGAAATAATTGTTCTCCATAAAGGAAAATCGTTGAAAAGGGAACCCATGAGGAGCTAATCCAAAATGGTAAGTGGTATTATGAACAGTATAATAATCAGCTAGCAAGGAGTCGTTTCGATGAAGAATAAAATACGGGATGGATTTGTAACAAAAAGACTTAAATATTATGCTAAGACAGAAGCTAAACCATTATCCATAGGCCTTTTTCTTTCAATGATTCGTACTGCTTTAGAAATAATTGGACCATTGATAATAGGCTATATTTTAAACAACTATCTAAGTTTAAATATGGGAAAATCAGATTTTATATCCATAGGAAAGCTTCTAATAATATACTTGGTGGTCTATGTTCTCTGCGGACTTTTTGCTAACCTATCCCTACTTGCATTTGAAGAAGCAGCAAATAAGATATCCTTTAATGTTCAGAAGGATGTTTATAAACATATTACTAAGCTTCCAATATCATATTTCGACAATTTACCTGCGGGTAATATAGTCTCAAGAATTACAAATGATACCAATAGATTGAAGATGATGTTCCAGCTAATTTTAGCTGATATGACTACTTCAACTATAATGATTGTAAGCCTTTATGGAATGATTTTATTAACTAATCTTCCTGTTGCATTACTATTTCTAATTTTAGTACCATTTATCTATATTATCTTTAGGGATCTTAGATATAAAACCTCTAAGTATACTATGTTAAACCGAGAATATGTTGGTGATATTAATGCCAGTATCAATGAAAACATCCAAAATATTGAGATTATCCATGCATTTAACAAAGAAGACTATATAAAAGATGAATTTGATGTGATCAATGAAAATATATTTAAGACCAATCTGGCTGTAACTAAGGTAAGAAGTTATGGTGGATATAGAGCTATTGATGCACTAAGCTATGTGGGGACTATTATAGTTCTTTTATACTTTGGAGTTGGAAAAATTACCGGGTCTTATGCTGTTACAATTGGTAGTATGTATGTTGCAATTGATTATGTATCTAAAATATTCAATAATGTAAGTACAGTTGTGACTCGATTTGGAGAACTGGAACAATCTTATGCATCTGCAACCCATGTATTTGACTTACTAAAAATGGAGACAATGGATGAGTCCCATGGAGAACTTGGAGACATAACTGGAAATGTAAAATTTGAAGACGTATATTTTGCATACAATGAGAATGATGTCTTAAGAGCTATAGATTTTGAAGTCAACAGTGGCGAAAGTATTGCTTTTGTAGGCTCGACAGGTAGCGGAAAAAGTACAATAATAAACTTGATTTTAAAATTCTACGACCCAAGAAGGGGAAACATTTATATTGATGGAGAAAATATAAAGGATATAAATAGAGATTCTTTAAGAGAACAGATGGCTGTAGTCCTACAGGATGCATTTCTATTTGAAACAGATATAAAGGATAATATAAGGCTTGATAATGAGAAGTATAGTGACGAAGATATTGAAAAAGCCCTAATTGATGTAGGGGGAGAGTCAATCGTAAAAAGAGGGATAAATCAAAAAATATTCGAAAAAGGCAGTAATCTTAGCCAAGGGGAGAAACAACTGATCTCATTTGCCAGAGCCTACATTAAAAATCCAAAGATACTAATTCTTGACGAAGCTACATCTAGTATTGATACTGAAACTGAGAAAATAATCCAAGTTGGAATTGAAAAATTAAAAGAGG
>CAZHLF010000169.1:4236-5216 GCA_964532845.1 uncultured Tissierella sp. | reverse complement strand
TCATGGTTCAGGTGCTAGTAGGGAAGCTTTCCTGGAACTCGCTAATGAGGAGCTTAAGCATGCAGATTTCTTAAAAGCTCTATTTACTAAACTTAAGGATTCAGAAAATGATGAAATACAACTTGCTTTTGAAGCAGATCCTCCGTCGCCTGATATATATAAATGGGATAAGGTAGGAAATGAGCTTTCATCAATGGCTATGTCAGTATTTAGCATTGGAATGCAAATGGAGAGAGATTCCATTGAATTCTATCAGAATGCAAAGGAAAGAACAACAATAAAGACTGCAAAAGATTTGTATGAGACTTTGATTAAATGGGAAAAGTTTCATCTAGATCAATTTACTACTCAGTATAACCTTTATAAAGAGGATTGGTGGAATGAGCAAGGGTTTGCTCCATTTTAGATATTAGAATAAAACAGGTGGTGATAATATGAAACAAATTTATTTAGCAGGAGGATGCTTTTGGGGAGTTGAGGAGTATTTCTCAAGAATTGAAGGTGTAGTGGATACAGAAGTTGGATATGCCAATGGGAAAAAGATGAATCCAACATATGAACAAGTGTGTACAGGTTTAACTGGACATGCAGAGACAACATATGTAAAATATGATGAGAAGGTAATATCTCTAGAAGAATTACTAAATAGATTCTTTAGAATAATTGATCCAACTATTTTAAATAGACAGGGAAACGATATTGGCAATCAATATAGAACCGGAATATATTATACGGATTTTAATGACCTGGAAGTGATTAATAAGGTAGTGGCCCAGGAGCAGAAGAAATATGATAAGCCTATAGTAACTGAAGTAAAGGAGCTAGCCTTCTTCTACTATGCTGAGGATTATCATCAAGACTATCTAAAGAAAAATCCAGGTGGATATTGCCATGTAGATATGAATGCGTAGGTTATGAACAATTAAAAGAAAATAAGAAAGAAATGAATGAAATGAATGAAAAGATTTAAGAAGGTTTAT
>CAZHLF010000169.1:0-4209 GCA_964532845.1 uncultured Tissierella sp. | reverse complement strand
CAATAGAAAACCCAAATTCATAGAAAAGGATGAATTTGGGTCTATTCTTGATAAGGTAAAGGACTATACTGACTATGTTTATTTCCATGTTAAGGGAGAGCCACTACTTCATCCTAATTTAGATGAATTTCTGGATATGTCCTTTGAAAGAAATTTAAAGGTTAATTTGACTACAAATGGGACTTTAATCAATAAAAATATGGAAATGCTCTTATCAAAGCCTTCCTTAAGACAAATTAATGTTTCCTTGCATAGTTTAGAACAAAATCAATGGTTCACCAATAAAGATAGCTATATGGATGATATTCTACAGTTTATAGAGTTAGCTAAGGATAAAGAACTAATTGTAGCTTTAAGGTTATGGAACCTTTCCTCACAAGACCATGAGAACCAAGAGAAGAATAGTTTTATTTTAGAAAAATTAAAAGATGCCTTCCATCTTGATTACAATCTAGCTGGTGAATTCAAGAAAAAGAGAGGACTCAAGATAAAAGAAAGGCTTTATCTCAATGAAGATGTGGAATTCATCTGGCCTTCACTAGATAATGATATCTACGAAGAAAAAGGGTTTTGTTATGGACTTAGAGACCAGTTGGGAATATTAGTAGATGGTACAGTAGTACCTTGCTGTCTTGACTCAGAGGGAGTAATTAACCTTGGAAATATCCATGAAATAGATTTGGCAGATGTTTTAGAGGGTAGTAGAGCTAAAGCTCTATATGATAGTTTCTCCAATAGAACAGCTATTGAGGAGCTTTGCAAAAGATGTGGGTATAGGGCGAAATTTGGAATGTAAGGAGCGAAGATTATATGTTTGATAACAAATCAATAAAGAATATGAGTGAAGAAGAACGTTTAAAATTTATGAATATGTTTCTTGATGGCCAATTGGAAGGGGAGAAGGATTCTCTTGCTAACATCTCCAATGCCACAGCAATTATAAATGCATTTATAGATAGAATCAATTGGGCAGGATTTTACTTTTTAAGAGGGGATATACTTATACTTGGACCATTTCAAGGGCTTCCAGCTTGCAACAGAATAGAAATAGGAAGTGGAGTTTGCGGTACTGCAGTAGCAACTAAAGAAATACAACTAGTACCAGATGTACACCAATTCCCTGGACACATTGCCTGTGATTCAGCTTCAAATTCCGAGCTTGTCATACCTATTATCAAGGATGAAAAAGTCATTGGAGTACTTGATATAGATAGCCCTGAGTATGATAGATTCAATCAGCTTCATGTTGATGCTTTAAGTTTGTTTATTGAAAAATTGAATAAGCATATTGATTGGGAAAAGATATAGAGAGGTTAGATGCATTCATCTAACCTCTCTAAGTTTTTTTAGCCTGGATTATCTCTATTTTAATACCTCAATTGTCTAAATTTACCCCTTATGTTATTATATCATTAGAGACAACAGGAGGATAACAATGATTTATAAATTACCCGGAATTATTGATAACTGCAAAAAAGAAGTTGAGAATATTCTAGTGAATCTAGAAATTCCAAAGGATATCTCATTAACAGGGAGAAATTATCTATATCATGGAGATAATCTCCATTGTATTATTGACTTACTAAAAAAAGGATATAGAGAAAGACTAGACCTTATATATATTGACCCTCCTTTTTTTACCATGAGTAACTATATTAATAGGGTAGAGCTAGAGGTATCTGGTGAAAAAAAGGTCATAGAATATACTGCATATAAGGATTCATGGGATAGCTTTGAAGAATATCTTCAAATCCTAACCATTAGACTTCTACTTATGAAAGAGCTTTTATCCATTAGAGGAAGCATTTATCTGCATGTTGATTATAGAGCAGTACATTATCTAAAGATAATAATGGACCATATCTTTGGAGTAGACAACTTTGTAAATGAAATAATTTGGGCTTATAAATCAGGTGGCACCAGCAACAGGTATTTTTCTAGAAAACATGATACTATTTTATTATATTCAAAAGGTAAGGATTACATATTTAACCCCGTAAAGGAAAAATCCTATAACAGAGGCTTCAAACCCTATAGATTCAAAGGAGTTGTCGAGTATGAGGATGAGCTTGGCTGGTATACTCTTGTCAATTCAAAGGATGTATGGAGTATCGATATGGTGGGGAGGACATCCAAGGAAAGAGTAGGTTATGAAACTCAAAAGCCTGAAAAGCTTCTGGAAAAGATTATCTTAGCTTCAACTAATGAGGATTCCATAGTAGCTGATTTCTTCTGCGGAAGTGGAACCACATTAAAGGTGGCTGAAAGACTAAATAGAACCTGGATTGGGTCAGATATTGGGTCTTCATCTGTTTTAACTGTTATTAAACGATTGAATGGCTTAAAGAATAAAGGGTTTGAAAAAATAGAATTAGGAGAAAATATAAATAGTGGAGAACTAGATATTAGTGGAAACTTATCTAAAGTAGATGAAGATTTTGCTTTGGAAGTGAAGATCTTGTCCTATTTGATGGACCTAGATGATTTTAAATTCACCAAGAAAAATAAAGCCTTGATTGAAGAGATTTTAAGCAAGGATTCTTTGATCTTAATAGATTACATTAGTATTGTTCAGGGTAAAGAAGAAAACCTAGTCTATGAGGATTTTAAGACTAAGGACAAATCTAAGATAATTATGGATATTAATTTGGAGCTTGGATCAAAGGATGAGCTAAGATTAAATGCAGTAGATATATTTGGAAATATTACTAGAGTAGAATTGAAAGGATGAGAATATGAGAATATTAGAAGGATTAAAACCAGAAAGAGTATTTTATTATTTTGAAGAGCTTACAAAGATACCTAGATGTTCACATAATGAAAAAATGGTTAGTGATTATCTTGTTGGTGTTGGACATAGTTTAGGTCTGGAAACCATTCAGGATGAAGCATTAAATGTAATAATTAAGAAACCTGCAAGCCCTGGCTATGAAAACAAGCCAACTGCTGTACTTCAAGGTCATATGGATATGGTATGTGAAAAAAGAGATGATTCCCTTCACCAGTTTGAAACTGAGGGGATAAAAATAGAGCAACATGATGATTTTGTTATGGCACCAGATACAACACTTGGAGCTGATAATGGTATAGCTGTAGCAATGTGCCTTGCATTACTTGAAGATAAGAATGCTCATCATCCATCCTTGGAGGTTCTTGTAACTACCAATGAGGAAACAGGTCTTACAGGAGCTGCAGCACTGGATCCAAAGCATATTTCCGGTAGAATCCTTATTAACATTGACTCAGAGGAAGAAGGTACAATTTTAGTAAGTTGTGCTGGAGGCCAAAGAGATATGATTACTATCGAGACAAAATGGAAAGAATTAAAAAAGGATAAAAAATGCTTTAAAGTAACTGTAAGTGGTTTATTAGGTGGACATTCAGGAATGGAAATCAATAAAGGTAGAGGAAATTCTAACAGAATTCTAGGAAGAGTTTTAAATAGATTAAATGAAAAAGTTCGATTTAATTTAGGCTTTATTCAAGGAGGCTCCTTATCCAATGCCATCCCTAGATATGCCCATGCTGTAATAGCTATGGATAGTAATTATGTTGATAAAGCCAGAGAAACCATAGGGATTGTAGAAAAAGAAATCATGACAGAACTTGGAGCAAATGATCCAGGCCTTGTAATCTCATTTGAAGAAACAGATAAAATGGATAAAGTCCTTAAAAACTCAGTTAAAAATAAGGTAATTACTGCACTTATGCTTATTCCTACGGGAGTTCAGTCCATGAGTGGAGATATTGAAGGCCTTGTTGAAAGCTCAAACAATCTGGGAGTTGTAAAGACTTTAGAGGATAGTATAACTATGGAGTGTTCAATCAGAAGTTCAAAGGGTAGCCTAAAAAAGAACATCTCAAATCAGATGAAATTAATTGCAGATGCTTTATATTCCCGTTGGAATTCAACATCCTCATATCCTGCCTGGGAATATAGAAAGGATTCTTATATAAGAGATGTTTTTAAGGAATCATATAAGGAGCTTTATAATGGTGATCTAAAGGTGGAGGCAATTCATGCAGGCTTAGAATGCGGTTTATTTGATGAGAAATGGGAAGGGATGGATATGGTATCCTTCGGGCCAAATATGGCTGGAGTCCATGCTCCTGGGGAACGTTTAAGCATTTCTTCAACAGAGAGAACCTATAATCTCTTATTAAAAGTTCTCGAAAATATTAAATAAATAACTTGTTTACATCCAAATA
>CAZHLF010000168.1:0-5238 GCA_964532845.1 uncultured Tissierella sp. | reverse complement strand
CATTATCTAAAGTAAAATATTATGCAAAGTAGAGCCATAAACCCCTTATATTATAGGAAAAATGATAGAAACTACTTTGCATAATATTTTGATATTTACTTACAGGTGTTTCTTAGCCAAGACATTAAACTTGTATCATCGTTCCAGTTACCTTGGAAACTAGTGTCATCTATGGTTGATGAGATATTACTATAAGCACTTTCAAGAGCTTTCCTTTTTGCTGAGCCATCAACTTTTGCATAAATTTCTGTAGTTTTAAGGCTTTCATGCCCTAAGAAATCACGAATATATATTAAATCTATGCCGGATTGCAGCAGATGCATGGCTTTTGAATGTCTAAAACAGTGTGGAGATAAAGTATTAGGTATCAATGCAGGATTGATTGTTCTTGCAGTTTCAGCATGCTTTTTTAATATATATGTAACTCCTGCACCAGTTAGTTGATTTTGTGACCGATTAACAAAGAGTAGTCTAGAATTAGCATTGAATGAATTAAGCTTCTCCTTTTTTAAATAATTGCTAATTAAAGATGCCATCTCCTGTGATATAGGTACAATGCGTGATTTATTGCCTTTGCCATGCAACAGGATGGTAGCAGGGTACTCTAATCTAATATCACCAACTTTAATATTGATTAATTCATCTACTCTAGAACCAGTTTCATATAGAACTGACAAAAGTAGTAGATCCCTATAGCCGGCTTTAGTATTTGATTCAGGTTGTTTCAATAACAATTTTATTCCATCAATTGTAAGATAGCTCACAGTTGGTTTCTTGGACTTTTTATGTTTAATGGACAGTAATTGTTGCATTAAATAGATATATTTTGGCTCTACTAACTGTAAATATCTAAAAAAAGAACGTAAAACAGTAAGCCTATGGTTTCTTGTAGAGATGCTATTACCTTCATCTTCTAGATATTGTAAAAAATCAGTTAATAAATTTAGGCTTAGCATATCAAGAGTCAGTTTCTCTGGGACAATATTTTTTTCTGTTTTACAATATCGTAAAAATATATAAAATGCATCTTGATATGAACTTATTGTTTTAGAGCTAAGGCCTAAAACTCCAGGCATATAAGTGCTGAAATATTTTGATAAATGATATGCAAAATCAGTTGGCCTCATAATTTATTACCTCCGGAATAATTTCTCCATAAGTATCTTTTACTTTTTTAAGTATATTTGGATACATTTCAGAGGTTAAACGCAAATATTTTTCAGTGGCATAAATGTTTTTATGACCTAAATACGCAGAAAGAATTGGCAACAAAATATAGGTATCTCTCCCTTGAATTATCCAATTTTGAAGAGAATGAACAGCAAATGTATGTCTTAAATCATGTAATCTGGGGCCGCTTCCACGTCCACCATGTGAGATACCTGATTGCCATAGTATTTTTCTAAAATAGCCATAAATACATCTAGGGCTATATTGTTCTTTAAAATTGGTAGGGAATAAAAAATCATCATCTGCATATATAAGGTGAATTTTATTAAAGTAATCAATCAAATATATTTTCAAACTGTCAGATATGGGAACTATTCTATTGTTATCATTCTTGCTATCTCGAATGGTTATGGTTCCACGATTTAAATCAAGGTCAAAAATGCGTAAAGCAGTTGCCTCTGAAATCCTAAGACCACAACAGTATAACAATCTCAAAACAGCTGGAAATATTATGTTTATTTTTGATTGTCCCCTAGCTTCAGGCATATTGTCAGCATTAGAAATTAAAGTAGCTATTTGCTCATTAGTAAATATATACGGAGTAAAAGTTTTAGAAAATGCACTCCTTGAAATTTGTTGAGGAAGTGAAGCTGAAATACCATTTTTATTTAAATAAACTGCAAACTGTCTCATAACACTTACCCTTGTAAAATGTGTTTTTTGACTTTCAGTTTCACGTTTCAATGACCATTTTAATACAATGTCTTCGGATAACCCTGATTTATCAAGTTGCTCTGAAACCAAAAACTCATCTATACGCTGCAGCATACGGGCTTCACTTTGATACTTGTAGCCAAGGGAACGCTTTAATTTTAAAAAATCATATAGGTTATTTGAAAGAATACTGTTAAATTTAGGATCATAATTACTTTGCTTCATGAGGTACCTCCAATGCACAAAGTGATAGTAGAGGTAAGTCTATTTTTGTATATATAGTAGTGCTATTAATTTCTGAATGACCTAGTGCTTCAGAAATAATATGCAATGGAGTACCTTGTTCTAAAAGATGACTTGCTAAGCTATGTCTTAATGTATGGATACCTTGCTTTTTCCCTTTTGGCACATGGATATCTGCTAAGGAAATATATCTTCTCATAATGCTAGAAAGATTATTATTTTCACCAAAAGCATCAAATGGAGAATTATGTCTAACAAAAACATGAGTACTATTTGTTTTAGGCCTTGCATTTTTAAGATAATCAATAAGTGCCCAGCCTAAAGATTCAAACATATCTAAAATTATTGGATTACCTGTTTTGTTTTGAATATACCTTATTTTTTGCGATTCAAAGTCTAAATTATTTAGTTGTAGACTTGTAATTTCACTTACACGCATTCCATATCTTACAGCCAAGAGTAGAATTGCATAATCCCTTTTGCCTAATGGACTGCCTCTATCTACTGCTTTTAAAAGCCTTTCGATTTCTTCTACAGTAAATACTGATGGAATTGTTGATTTGGAATTAAATTTTATTGATGGTATGCATACTGAGAAATCTATTATTGTATAATTTGTCTCATACGCAAAACTAAAAAAACATCTAAGAATATACAAAGCATATGCGATTGTTGGTTTGGCATAGCCAGTATAAGTAGAAATATATCCTTCGATAATACTAGGGGACACATCTGCAATAGAATTAATATTATTTTTCTCTAAATATGCGGTTAGTCTCTCCAATTGCATCCTAAACTGTCGGGCTGTTCTAGATGATAGCCTATTATTAACATAGTTATCTAGAAATGTTTCACAAACCTCCCTATAATTATCTGACCACCTATGTAATTTTGTAGGTTGTCTTTTAAATATAATACCATGCTGTTGAAAATCACTAAGAACCGTTACTGAACGTCTAACTGCACTAGGATAGCTTTTTAATCCAATATCAAAAGGGTTAATATTATATTTTTCTTTTAAAAAACTAATACCAAATTCAGTTGTAAAGTATACTATACCTTCCTTTTCGGCATAGTTTTTTAGAGCTGTCCATGCATTTTCATAATGACGCATGGTATCTTTTGCGTAATTTAATGATTTCAAATGCTCCCTAGTTTGATCAATAAGATCTTTTAGGGGAAGTTCTTCAATTGTTTTCTTCATAATGATTCCTCCAATATTATTTTTAAGGCTACTGCCTTAATTAATATTGTCGGATATTATCAAAAGCAATGGAAGAAATATTTGTTTATTTCTAAAGCTTTTATGTCTTAACTTTGCATAATATTTTACTTTAGATAATGTATTTTATCAAAAGCTTTCGATAAAATTCATATTCATATTAATGCAGCACCATTTGAAGCTTATCAGCTCAGGAATCTTGTAAATATTGTAGCAGCAAAAGAAGACATGATATATAGGGCATTACAGGTAGATTCGGAGAGGGAGAACCGTTATTGCAAAAAGATTGATAAGGATTTTTTGGAAAAGCTGAATAAACAGAAGCCAAAAACAATAAGTGGAATTCAAAATCTCTGGTACAAGGGAAGAGATGGAAGCCATCAGCATTACCATGATAGCAGGTATCGATGTCTAAATCTTCATTCAGTTTTTCAAAAAGGAACAATCGAGTTTCGTGCCTTTAATGGGTCTTTACATGCAGGAAAATTAAAAGCATATGCACAATTTTGTATGGCTATAACAGCTCAAGCATACAACCAAAGGTCTGCAAGTCCAATAAAAACTGTATCTGAAAATGAGAAGTATACATTCCGTGTGTGGCTCCTTCGGTTAGGGATGATAGGAGATGAATTTAAAACAGCAAGAAAACATCTCTTAGATAATTTAGAGGGTAATATAGCATGGAAATCACCAGAGCAAGCAGAGGCACAAAAAGAAAGGCTAAGAAAGAAGAGAGAAGAAGGACTTTTAGAAGAGGAAGAAACTATGGAAATTGAAAATAATAATATGGAAATAGATGAGCAGGAGGAAGAATCTGCTGCTTTTACTATGTCTATGAATCAGTAGGAGGTCAAGATGGAAGAAGCAAATATGGATAAAGATTCAACTAATAAGCTATATATTGCCTATGGAAGTAACCTAAATTTAAATCAGATGAAACACCGATGCCCTACTGCAAAGGTTATTGGGACATCAGAGCTGAAGAATTATGAGCTTGTGTTTCGTGGGTCAAGACATAATGCAGTGGCAACTGTTGAACCATGTAAAGGAAGTACAGTACCAGTTTTATTATGGAGTATCAAGCCTGATGATGAAAAGGCACTTGACAGATATGAAGGATATCCAAATTTTTATGATAAAGCGGGAGTGGACATCACCATAGGTAATCACAAAACTACAGCCATGATTTATATAATGACAGAAGGGCATAGGCTTGGAAATCCATCAGACAATTATATAAAAACCATAGAGGAAGGTTATATTGATTCAGGATTTGACACCAATATTTTGTACAATGCAGTAGAAAAAAACATTGGCAAGATAGAAGAATTCAAAGAAATAAATGAACTAGAATCTGGGCAAGGAGATATGTTTGGAATGAAATGGTGGTGATAATAAATGGCAGATCCAACATCTATGGCACTTATTGTAAAGGCAGCAATATCGGCTTTGTCAGATGAAAGACTGAGAAAAGGAATAGGCTGGACAATTGCAGCAATCCTGTCTCCCTTTATATTAATCATTGTTATTATCTGTGGGTTACTTTCAGGAACAACAAGTCATAACAATAATGCCTTGTACTTATCCTTTAACGAAGCTAGTATATCAGGGAGTATTCCTGAAGAATACAGAGGACATATAGAGGATATGCGTAGAAGTTTTTTAATAATTGATGGGAAGATAGAGGAAGTAAATAGGCAGATGGAAGATGGAGATAGTCTAGACTCAATTAGAGTTAAGGCTATTTTTTATTCTCTGTATTTCGGCGAAAATCATCCATCTAGGGTGAATCAAGGAAAGTATATCGACTGCTTTGTAATCTATGAGGAACGAACAAGAACTACAACTGATGCAGACGGTAATGAATATGAAGAAATTTATACAGTGGC
>CAZHLF010000167.1:0-5332 GCA_964532845.1 uncultured Tissierella sp. | reverse complement strand
TCTAACCCTTTATTTTTTGTAATTGCATTTCTTGATATTATTCCTGCTGCTAATGGGACTACTACAAATAATGCAACTGATAAAAATAAAGTTCCCCAAGGTATTGTAAATCCACTTACACCTAATAAGAATCCAACTATTGGAACAAAGGCAACCAATATAATAAGATCATTTGTAGCCACTTGTTCTAGAGTATAAGATGGATTTCCTTTTGCTAAGTGACTCCAAACAAATACCATTGCTGTACAAGGTGCTGCCCCTAGTAGTACTGCACCTGCTAAATAATCCTTTGCTAAATCAGGTGATATAAAATTCTTGAATACTACAAAGAAGAAGAAATATGCAAGTCCATACATAGTAAAAGGTTTAATCAACCAATTTGTTACCCAAGTTACTATAAGTCCTCTAGGATTTTCTCCTACCTTTTTTACACTTTTGAAGTCTACCTTAAGCATCATTGGATAGATCATAAGCCATATAAGAATTGCCACTGGTATAGATACATTGTAGTACTCAAAATTATTTAAGAAATCTGGGATTCCAGGAAGATATACTCCTATTAAAACCCCAATTATCATACATAAAGCTACCCATAGAGTTAGGTATTTTTCAAAAAAACTAATTCCTGAAGGTAATTTTTCCTTCGACATACTATTCACCTTTCCTTTTTTAAATTTGTCTATTTACATTGATTACTTCCTATAGCTTTACAAATACAATCCTCAGTGTCATTGAATATTCTAGTCAATGTTGTTATTATTTTGTTGCACTCTATATAATTTAACGAATAATAGCTCCAAAGCCCATCCTTTCTTACATTAACTATTCCTGCATCCATAAGCACTTTCATGTGATGTGAAAGGGTTGGTTGAGTAAAGTCAAAAAACTCCAATATATCACATGCACATCTTTCTCCACATGACAATATATCAACAATTTTCAATCTATTTTGATCAGACAAAACCTTTAGCACCTTTGCATTTTCTTCATAATTTATCAACTATTTTCACCCCCCATAGATAGATGGTTGTCTATGTAATTATTATATAGATATGCATCTATCTTGTCAATATTCTATTTACTCCAGAAATTCGTATTTTGAACTGAAGAGTTATTCCTATTGGCAAAAATAAAAACCAGGATTTAACACCCTGGCTTATCGTAACTTCATCTCTTTTCCTACTACCTTTTCCCATGCACTAAATATAGGTCTAATTATCTGTGGCCCTATTTTAGAAATTATAACTAGCTCAGAACTGTTATTTACTATTTCAGTTTTTTTATAATCAATTATTTTATTGACTACATCAACCTGATACCACTCATTATCTAGGTTAAAGAAACCTTTTATTCTGTAACTATCCTTTTTAATTATATCTATAAATTCAGTTAATTGTGCTTTACTTATGCTCCCATCGTAGGTTAATGTTAGAGTTTTAGGTTTGTTCTCAGGTGTATTTGTAGTATCCTCTGTTCCAATCCAATCATCTTTAACCAAATCCATATGGAACAAACTGTAATCTATGACTCCATTAATAGATTCAACAATCTCAGCTCGATCATTAATTTCTCTAATTTTTGCCTTAACAGCTTCCTTTGTTTTTTCATCTATTAAATCTACTTTTGACAATATTATTAGATGACAAAACTTAAGTTGCCTTTCAACAGTTTCTATATCTTCTATTTGCTCTAAAAAGTTGACCCCATCTACCAAGCAAATGGCACCAGAATAATCATAAACTTTACCTTTTTTCATTTCAACAGCTTCTAAAAAATCTCCAATATTAGACGGGTCTGCTAATCCTGAGCTTTCAACAAATACATATTCCATTTCTCTATCTACCATTTCTAACAATGCTGAAACAAAGGAAAGCTGTAAGCAAGAGCAGAAAATAGAACCTCTATTTAACTCCACTAATTCCATACCTTCTCTTTTTATAATGCTGCCATCTATACCTACCTTGCCAAATTCATTCATTATTACAGCAACTTTTCTATCTAATAAGGAATTAAGAGTATTTGTAAGAAAAGTTGTCTTTCCTGCACCTAAAAAACCAGTAAGTAAATATAGTTTCGTTTTTCTCTCCAACTTTTACACCCCTATTATTTTAATAGATTTACTATATCTTTTGTCTTTAAAACTTTACCTGATGATACAACTTTTTCATCAATAACAAGAGCAGGTGTTGTCATAACACCGTATTTCATTATTTCTCTAAAATCTTCTACTTTCCCTAATTCTGCCTCTATCCCAAGTTCCTTCAATGCTTCCTTAGTATTTTCCATTAATTTAGTACAACTACTACAACCTGACCCCAAAATTTTAATTACCATAATATTCCTCCTAAATTAAATAAATAAATATCCAAATGCATTAAAAGCATACCCTATAATAATTATCCCTATGGATACTAACCCAATAAATGTGGCAAGTAACTTAGGTTTAATAACCTTCGATAACATTACCATAGATGGTAATGAAAGTGCAGTAACTCCCATCATAAAGGATAAAGCAGTTCCTAAGCCTACTCCTTTGGAAATAAGTGCTTCAGCAATTGGTAAAGTTCCAAATATATCTGCATACATTGGAATACCTACTAATGATGCAATCAGTACAGAGTACCATTTATCCTTACCTAGAATTGCTGTTATAAGTGCTTCTGGAATATAATTGTGTATTGCTGCTCCTATCCCTACACCTATTAATATATACAACCATACCTTTTTTATTATATCTAGTACTTGGTCTTTCGCATATTCAATACGATCTCTTCTTGTTAACTCTTCTTGTTGTACATCAGCCATCACACTATTAAACACAAAGGATTCAACATATTTTTCCATTTTTAACTTACTAATAGTAGTTCCTCCAAATACAGCTAGTATAAGTCCAACTATTACATATGCTAAAGCAACCTTCCAATTAAATATACTTGCCAGTAAAATTACAGATGCTAAGTCTACAAGTGGTGAAGAAATTAAAAATGAAAATGTAACCCCAAGTGGTAACCCTGCACTGGTAAATCCAATAAATAATGGTATCGATGAACATGAACAAAATGGTGTTACTGTTCCTAAAAGTGCAGCCAATATATTGCCTGATAGCCCATTAAATCTACCTAATATCTTCTTAGTTCTTTCTGGAGGGAAGAAACTTTGAATATAGGAAATTCCAAAGATGAGTACAGATAGTAAAATAAATATTTTTACTACATCATAAATGAAGAAGTGAATACTTCCTCCTAATCTTGTTTCAATACTTAATCCAAATACCTTTTCAACTAATAATTTTATTAGATTAAATAACCACTCCATTTTTAGTAATTGTGCATTTAACCATGAAAATAAACCCATTGCAATCACCTCCTAATATTCTAATTAATTGCTTCAATAATATATGATTAAACATTGCCCTCTACATACCTATGACCCCTGAATTTATTAATTCTTTGCCCTCATGTTTACTAACTCTTTCTTTATCTATCATTTTAAGTACCTCCAGAATCCTACTTTTTTCATTTCATTAAATTTAAATCTATCTCATCAAATAACTCTTTCAACAGCTCTAATATATCTTTGTTAATTGAGTATTTCATCCATACGCCTTCTTTACGTGAATCCACTAACCCACTATCACAAAGAGTCTTCATATGATATGAAAGTGTAGGTTGAGTAATATTAAATTCCTCCAGTATATTACACGCACAAAGCTCTCCTCTAGACAACATATATATTATCCTTACTCTCGTTTCATCTGACAATGCCTTAAATAATAAAGAGTATTTTCTAAAATCCTTATCCAAACAATCACTTCCTTTTTATCTATTACACATTGATAACCATCTATGTATCTATTATATTCCTGGATATAGATAGTTGTCCATATAGTTGATAACAATAAACTAAACTCATTACTGCGTTTATTTTTTTATTTTATCAATTATGTTAATGTATTCTACTGTTACTGATTTTGCCAGATTTCTCGGTTTATCTACATCATTTCCCCTTGCTAATGCTGTATAATATGCTATCAGCTGAGGTAGTACTACTGATAATAGTGGCATAAAAATATTAAATGTTTCATCTAAATAAATAACTTGATCACATATGTCTTCCATATCTGTATTTCTAGCTCTGGTAATACCTATTACATATGCTCCTCTTGCTTTTACAGCTTTAATATTAGAGATAGTTTTGTCATATAGGCTTTGTTGTGTTGCTATTGCTATTACAGGTGTATCTTCTTCTATTAAAGCTATTGTTCCATGCTTTAATTCTCCTGCCGCAAAGGCTTCTGCATGGATATATGATATTTCCTTTAGCTTTAAGGCAGCTTCAAGAGATGTATAATAATCCAAACCTCTTCCTATATAGAAAAGTGAATTTTTATTTTTAATTTTCTCTGCGATAATTTTTGCCTTATTGTTAGCATCTTCTATTGCATCATCTACCTTTTGAGGCATGCTCTTTAATTCATTTAATATCTCATAATATAGACTATCCTCTAAAGTCCCCTTTAGTCTTCCCAAATACATGGCAAGCATATAAAAAGCAGTTAACTGAGTTGTATATGCCTTTGTGGATGCAACAGCTATTTCTGGACCTGCCCAAGTATAAAACAAATCATCGGATTCTCTTGCTACAGAGCTTCCTACAACGTTTGTTATGGAAAGAATTCTAGCGCCTTTGGATTTTGCTTCTCTAAGAGCAGCAAGAGTATCAGCCGTTTCACCTGACTGGCTTACTATTATTACTAGTGAATTTTTATCTATAAAGTTATCATTATATCTAAACTCTGATGCTATATCACTGGTTACGCTAATTCTCAAGAACTGTTCTATCATATATTTTCCTACTAGCCCTGCATGATAAGCAGTTCCACAGGCTACTATATATATTTTGTTTACCCTATCCAATACATCTTTTGTAATGGATATATTCTCTAGATAAATATTCCCTTTATCATCAAGTCTTCTCAAAAGTGTATCCCTGATGGCTCCAGGTTGTTGATAGATTTCTTTTATCATAAAGTGCTCAAAGCCTTCCTTTGAAGCTGCTTCAACATCCCATAGGATTTCCTTTACTTCTCTTTGGACAATTTTTCTATCCTTATCGTATATCGTATAAGTTGAACCTTGAAGCTTTACCACATCGTTGTTTTCAAGGTATATTACATTTCTGGTTTTATTTAAAATAGCTGGAATATCAGAGGCTACAAATAGTTCATTTTCCCCTATTCCAAGAATCAATGGGCTCTCATAACGAACTGCAATTAATTCATCTGGATTGAGACTGGATATAACTCCAAGGGAATATGCACCTTTTAGTCTTT
>CAZHLF010000166.1:4182-5362 GCA_964532845.1 uncultured Tissierella sp. | reverse complement strand
AATTTCAGTTAACCTTCAGTTTTTAAAATTAAAATTCCGCCTATGAAACCAATCATTAATTTTTTTTCTTTTTTAAAAAAGAAATTTTTATCACTACCATTCATTATTAGAATTATTATTGAACCATTCATTGAACCATTCCTCAAATGTATCTACAATAACCGTTGTCTCATCGTGGTCAGTACAATACTCAGTAGGTGCATTATAGCTATAATCACTTGGAACAATACCATTGTGATCTTCAGGATTATAAGGTGGTGTTCTTTGAATAAATACTCTAGTTCCAACTAGGTCATCAGGGCAATATTCATTTGCCAGTTTTCCGTTATTTATATCTACCTCAAGAGCTACATGCATATCACAGTACTTCGTAGGAACAGTTCCAGCAGCAAATATCTCGGTTTTTACTACTCCTCTTGGATCCTGTGCACACAACTCACTGGCTAATAGTCCTGACTGAGTACATATACTAGCTGTTACTATACCGTCAGGTCTCTCGAATTGAGTTTTACTTTCTAGATTTTCATGTACTTTTGTATTGATATATTGCCATAATGAAGCTGCAGTAGCACTACCTTTTGATATAGTAATCTTTGGAGAGTCGTTACCAATCCACACACTAGACACATAGTAAGGAGTATACCCAACAAACCAAATATCTGCCTGCTCATTTGTAGTACCGGTTTTACCTGCTACAACCATATTTGAAAGTTTTGCTCTTCCAGCAAGTCCGTTAGCAACAGTGGTTCTAAGGATATCACCAGTAATATATGCAACTTGAGGTGATACCACTATAGTTTCTGTTGGTGTATTATCCAGTAGCAGATGACCATTTTTATCAATTATTTTAGTAAAAGCTATAGGTTCTACATACTTTCCATTGTTTGCAATAGCCCCAAATGCTGCAGTTATTTCTAAGGGGCTTAATCCTTTGGTCATACCACCTAAGCCTAAAGCAGACAGGTTTTCATCATTAACGGAAGGATTCTCTTCACGTGTAATAATATTGTCTCTCTCAGGGTGTTCTTTGTTTATAACTCCCATTTTTTCTAGATAACTCATAGAAGTATTAACACCAATAGATTGAAGTGTTTTTACAGAGTTAACATTTACAGACTGTTCAATACTTCTTCTTAGAGTATGAATTCCTCTGTATCCGGTATACCAGTTCTTAGGCCAT
>CAZHLF010000166.1:0-4172 GCA_964532845.1 uncultured Tissierella sp. | reverse complement strand
TAGCTCTCCATTGCCATTGTAGAATGGGATATCATCTATGCTAGTTGCTGCAGTATATCCATTATCTAGGGCTGGCAGGTAAACTGCAATAAGTTTGATAGCAGATCCAGGCTGTCTAGCAGAATCAGTTGCCCTGTTTAATATACGTTGACCTTCAACATCTCTACCACCTACAACTGCCTTAATATGTCCTGTTCTATAGTCAAGAACAAGGCTGGCTGATTGTGGTTGTACTATACCATCCTTTGAAATATAAAAATATTTGCTGTTGATATATAGATTATCATTCTCGACCCTATAGAAATCATCATTTTTATCTAAGAATTCCTTTTTTATTCTTATTGATTTATCATCATTTATTTGGAACTCTCCTTCTGGAACTACTATTGAACCAACAGTATGAGTTACTAAATTTTTTCTTTCATCTATGGTGTAGAAGTCTCCAATGTCTATATGTTTAGGATAAGGAGTCATTTTACCATTTTTAATTACAATGTCACCATTATCAAGGCTATAAGTTCCATTTTCGATAATTAATTCATATTCTTCATTCATTAAATTACTTTTTGAATAGAAGATAATACTTCCTTTTTCATCTAATACATTCCCTGCCTTATTAAGTCTCCAGTCTACTAATATTGGACCTTTAATATTTTCAGTATTACCAACAAGAATTTCAGTGAAATTTTCGTAAACATTTTCTAACTGTTTTTGCATTTCTAAATCAATGGTTGCATAAATAGTTAGTCCACCTGAGAATAGCATACTTTCTGCATCTTCTCCACTATAACCTAGTTTATCTACCAAAGCTCTAACTACTGTTGTTTTAACATAGTCAGTAAAATAAGAAGTTATGTCATTGTTCTTCTTTTCCTCAGGCTTTAGACTAGTCTTTATATCCTGGTTAACTGCTTCATCGTATTGAGCTTGGGAAATTTTTCCTAGTTCCAGCATCTTACTTAAAACTAATTTCTGTCTGTTTACTGATGTTTGATTAAATACTAGAATATATCTATCGCCTAGTACATCTATTTGTCCTACTTCAAAATGCTTTGAGCTATCAAAGTTCTCAGGTTTAATCCTAATATATGGTTGATAGCTATTAGTACCTTTTACAATTCCAGCGATTAGAGCTGATTCGGCAATAGTTAAATCCCCAACATCTTTTGAAAAATAAGTACGCGCTGCTTCTTGAACACCATAAGCATTTTGCCCAAAATAACTTCTATTTAGATAAGCTTCTAAAATTTGATCCTTTGATAAAACTCTTTCCATCTTTAATGCCAAATAAGCTTCAGTAATCTTTCTTGTCCAAGTTACATCATTGGTTAGATAGAGGTTTCTTGCTAGCTGCTGGGTTATAGTACTTGCACCTCTCAAATCTCCTGACTTGAAATTATCAACAAGAGCACCTGCTATACCTAATGGATCTACTCCAATATGTTCTTCGAATCTTTCATCTTCAATTGATATAAATGCATCTAATAGATGCTGAGGCATCTGGTTCAAAGAAACTACTGTTCTAAACTCAGGAGCTTGTATTTTCTCTATTAGATTTCCATTAATATCAACTATAGATGAAGTCTGAGCCAGACTAGCATTGATATTAGATGGATCAATTTCGGGAGCATCTTTTACTATGGATAATACTGCCCCAGCAAGTGCCCCACCTGCCAGTATTCCTGCTATAATCAATAAAACTATAAGTATTTTAATAACCTTAAACACAGTTATTTTTCTTCCTTTCTTCTTTTTTGGTTCTTTATTATCATCTGACATTAGTTACCTCCTAAAAAATATAGATAAAAGCACATTTTAAATAAAAATAATAGATAACTTAAACTTATACTTAAGTATTTAAACTTTGATGAAACTGCTTGCAGTTTCTACTTTCGGCTGCAATGAGGTGAGTGAGCAAGCACACCCATTTTTCAAATCTAATCTGTAGCCGATACTTAAGTAGTTGAGAACTTATTCTCCTCATTATAACATATATAATTTCAAATGTTAATTATTTATAGGTTTACAATATGGTTACGAAGGTGTTCTATAGATAAAAAGCATAAAAAATGGTATACTTTAAATATGACTAATATTGGTGGTGAAATTATGAATGGGACTGATTTTGAAAGAGTTTTAATAGTTGGTGTTGAGCTTCCTGATGACGATATCAACATCGAGACATCTATGGATGAATTACAGGAGTTGGTAAAGGCAGCAGGCGGTGTTGTAGTTTCAAGAGTTGTACAGAAGAAAGAAGGCCTAAATCCTGCACATTTTATTGGAAAAGGCAAGGCGGAAGAAGTAAGAAATTACTGTGAAGAACTCCAAGTAACAACTGTAGTCTTTAATGATGAATTATCTGGTGCACAACTTAGAAATCTTGAGAAGATGATAGATAAGAAAATTGTTGACCGTACAAATTTAATATTGGATATTTTTGCCAACAGGGCTTCCACTTCTGAGGGGAAATTACAAGTTAAGCTTGCTCAGCTAAAATATCGTCTACCAAGACTTATTGGCTTTAGCGACTATCTCTCCAGAACTGGGGGAGGTATAGGAACCAGAGGACCAGGTGAGCAAAAGTTAGAAACTGATCGACGTCATATTCTAAGAGAGATAGATAATATTGAGAAACATCTTAAGGAAGTCGAAAAGGTAAGAAGCATAAAAAGAAAGAAAAGGGAGGAGTCAAATCTACCAATAGTTGCTCTGGTTGGCTATACTAATGCAGGAAAGTCAACTCTACTAAATAAGCTTATGGATTTTAATGATGAACTTATAGAAAAAAAAGAGGTATTTGTTGAAGATATGCTCTTTGCAACACTTGATACATCCCTTAGGCGTTCGAAGTTACCAAATGGTCAACCATTTCTAATTACAGATACTGTAGGATTTGTATCTAAGCTCCCTACAAGACTTATTGAGGCATTTAAGGGTACTTTAGAGGAAGTAAAATATGCAGACTTGTTGCTCCATGTGGTAGATTCCTCCAACGAAAATTTAGATCTTCAGATTAATACTACATTGGATATTTTAAAGGACTTAAAAGTCTTGGATAAGCCTATGATATATGTATTCAATAAAATGGATAAGGTGGATATTCAAAATCTTATATATGATCATAATCTAGTTGCAAACAAGGTTTTTATTTCAGCTAAAAATGGTATTAATCTTGATAAATTAATGGAATTAATAGAAGAAGATCTTCCACAACAATATAGGAAAGTATTATTAAGAATTCCATATGATAAACAAGGACTGGTTAACTATTTCATGAAAAACTATGAAATAGAAGAAATAGAATATAAGGATAGCGGGACAGAGTTTTCACTGGTAATCAACAATATTGATTATGAGAAATACAAAGAGTTCTTAATTTAAATGGTGATAATATGAAGGATGTATATCTAACAACTTTGAAATATGGAGAAGATGAAGTAATTATTAATAAATCAAGGTTTATAGGATATTCTAAACCCATAAATTCAGAGGATGAGGCCCTTGAATTTATAGAAATGATAAAATCAAAACATAAAGATGCAACTCATAATGTTTCTGCATATGTATATGGAGAGGATTCAAATACTCAAAGGTTTAGTGATGACGGAGAACCATCAGGCACAGCTGGAATTCCAGCCCTAGAGGTAATAAAAAAAGAAAACTTAAGAAACGTAGTCGTCGTAGTAACAAGATATTTTGGTGGAACAAAGCTTGGCGGTGGGGGATTAATAAGGGCATATACTAAAGGGGCTAAAATAGGACTTGATGCAGGGCTCATAGTAGAAATGACTCTACATACTGGGCTTAAAGTTAATATTCCATATACTTTATGGGGTAAAGTAGAGAATTATTTATCAACTAATGGGTATATAATTGAAAATATAGTTTATAACCAGGATGTAGAGTTAACCCTTTATGTAGTCAAATCAAATCTGGATGAATTTAATAAGAATTTGATGAATCTTACAAATGGTGCAGTTGATGTTGTTACAATGGATGAAAGACACCTGCCTGTAATAAATGGGAAAAGGGTAGTAGAATAAACATTTGGAAAATAAGAAAGCTTAAGAGGAGTGATATTTTGTCAATTAGAGAAGAAATGCTAAGTAAGAAGACATGGGCTGTTGTAGGAGTAAGTGGTAATAAGGATAAATGGGGTTACAAAATCT
>CAZHLF010000165.1:0-5503 GCA_964532845.1 uncultured Tissierella sp. | reverse complement strand
GGATTTTTTAGCAGGGCTAAATGATAGACAGAGAGAAGCGGTTCTTCATACAGAAGGACCTTTACTTATTATGGCAGGAGCAGGTAGTGGTAAAACTAGAGTAGTTACCCACAAGATTGCCTACTTAATAGAGGAAAAAGGAATATTTCCGGGAAATATTCTTGCTATAACATTTACAAATAAGGCTGCTTCTGAAATGAAAACAAGAGTTGCAGATCTTTTAAATACAAATGTAGACCATATGTGGATGGGAACTTTCCACTCTATTTGTGTTAGGATCCTAAGACGTGATATAGATAAAATTGGATATGACAGAAGCTTTACCATCTATGACAGAGATGACCAAAAGACTGTTGTAAAGGAATGTATGAAGGAAGTAAATGTAGACAAGGACATGTATAAGGAAACTGCACTTATTGCTAGAATAAGTGATTTCAAGGATAAAGGAATAGACCCTGATACCTTTATAAACCAAAATTACAAGGATTTTAAAGAAAGAAATGTTGGGGAAATATATGCTCTTTATCAAAAGAAATTAAAAAGAAATAATGCTATGGACTTTGATGATCTTATTATCAAAGCTGTTGAGCTCCTTTCGGAGAATCCTGAAATACTTGATTATTATCAAAAGAAATTCCAATATATATTCGTAGATGAATATCAGGACACAAATAATATCCAATATAGATTAGTTAGAATGCTGTCCAAACACCATAAGAATATATGTGTTGTAGGGGATTCGGATCAATCGATCTATAGCTGGAGAGGGGCAGATATCTCCAATATCTTAAACTTCGAAAAGGATTTTAAAAATGCAAAAGTAGTACTATTAGAGCAAAATTATAGATCAACTCAAACCATATTAAATGTTGCCAATAGCGTCATTAAAAATAACAACACCAGAAAAGATAAAAACCTTTGGACTGACAACTCAGAAGGAGACACTGTAGTTTACGAATCCTGTGAGTATTCCGAGGAAGAGGCCTATTTTGTTGCAAGGAAAATACATGAATTCATATACAAAGGATATAAGGCTTCAGATATAGCCATTCTTTATAGGACAAATGTCCAGTCCAGAACCTTTGAGGAAGCCTTTATGACTGAGCATATTCCATATAAGGTAGTAGGAGGCTTGAAGTTCTACGACCGTAAAGAAGTTAAGGATATTATTGCATATGTTAAGTTTGTACAAAATCCAAATGACAATGTCTCATTAAAGAGAATTATCAATACACCTAAAAGGGGTATAGGATTATCTACAATAGAAAAGCTTGAAGCTTATGCAGCAGAAACTAATGATTCCCTCTATGGTGTAATTCTTTCAATGGATGAGATACCAACATTGACAGGAAGAGCCAAGTCTAGCCTAAAACCATTTGTGGAATTAATGAATAGATTTATGGCAATGAAGGAAATAATGGGAATAAAGGATTTTGTTGAAGAAGTAGTAAATTCCTCTGGATATGTGGCTGAATTGCAAGCAGATGGTACTATTGAATCCAAGACCAGGATTGAAAACATTCAGGACTTCATATCCGTTGCATTAAGCTTCGAAGAAAAGAACGAAGATGCTACTATGGAGGATTTTCTTGCAACCCTAGCACTTTTATCAGATGTAGATAAGACTATGGATACGGATAATATGATTACTATGATGACCGTACACAGTGCTAAGGGACTTGAGTTTCCTATAGTCTTTTTAGTTGGTATGGAGGATGGGCTATTCCCAATATCTAGATCCTTTGACTCAGAAAATGATATGGAAGAAGAAAGACGTCTTTGCTATGTAGCAGTTACAAGGGCTGAAAAACACCTTATTATTACAAATGCTAAAAAGAGAACAATCTATGGTAATACCAACTACACCATGCCATCAAGATTTTTAGATGAGATGGGAGAAACAATTGAAAAGACTGCTCCAAAGAAAATAATAAGGGATGAATATAGAAATATGACTACTGAAACTAAAGCTGAAGAAAGATTAGTTAATGTTATAGATTTTAATAAGTCAAATTTAATTACGCCAAAGCCTGTTGTAAGAAATACTGTGGATTTAGGACTAGAGGTTGGTTCTAAAATCAAGCACAAGAAATGGGGCGTTGGAACGGTTGTAATGATAAAGAAAAGAGATGATGGGGAAAGTGAGCTTACTATAGCTTTTGATAATGAAGGACTTAAGAAGCTGGTACAATCCTTAGCCCCAATAGAAGTCATTAGTTAGGAGGGATAGCTTGGATAAAGAGGCAAGAATTAAGGAACTGATTGATATAATTGATGACTTGAACTATAGCTATTATACTTTGGATAGTCCGAAACTAAGCGATAAGGAATATGATGCTCTTTATGATGAGCTGGTAAATCTTGAAGATGAAACAGGAATTGCATATAGCTATTCCCCAACTCAAAGGGTTGGTGGAAATGTCCTGGAGAAGTTTGAAAAGCATACTCATCTTGGAAAACTTTGGAGTCTTGATAAGTCACAAAGCTATGAGGAGCTAATGGCCTGGGATCTAAGGGTTAGAAAATCCATAGCTGATTACAATTTAGCAAATGGGGATAATCTCCCTAATCCAGAATATATTCTAGAGTACAAATTCGATGGACTTACTTTAAATTTAACCTATAGAGATGGAGTTCTAGTTCAAGGTGCGACCAGGGGAAATGGTACAACTGGAGAAGGAATCCTTGAGCAGCTAAAGACAATTAAGTCAATTCCTATGAAAATAGACTTCCAAAATACCATAGAGATTCAGGGTGAGGGCTTGATGCCATTATCCTCTCTGGAGGAATACAACAAAACAGCTGATGAGCCATTAAAGAATGCCAGAAATGCTGCAGCGGGCGCTTTGAGAAATCTAGACCCTAAAGTTACAGAAAAGAGAAAGTTAACAGCCTTCTTCTATAATGTAGGATATATAGAGGGAAAAAGCTTCACAACTCATCTTGAGCAAATCGAATTTTTAAGGGCTAATAAATTTCCAGTATATCCTTATGGAAAAAGCTTTAATACCATGGAATCATTGATTGAAGAGATAGAAAACATTAAAGACCACAGAGATAGCCTGGATATATTGACAGACGGAATGGTAATAAAGATAAATGATATTAGGACCCGCGAGGCATTGGGTTATACAAATAAATTCCCAAGATGGGCAGTAGCGTTTAAATTTGAGGCAGAAGAGGTATCTACAAGACTATTAAGCGTTGAATGGAATGTTGGACGATCTGCTAAAGTAACACCTACAGCTTTACTGGAGCCTGTAGACATAGGTGGAGTAACTGTAAAAAGAGCTACCTTAAATAATTACGATGATATTGAACGAAAGGCAGTTAGGCTAAATTCCAGAGTCCTGATCAGAAGGTCTAATGATGTAATACCAGAGATTCTTGGAGCATTGGAAACTGATGAAGAAACTTATTTAATTGAAAAGCCAAGTCATTGCCCTTCATGTGGTAGTGAGCTGGTGCAAAATGGAGTTCACATATTCTGTCCTAATTCATTATCCTGTAAGCCTCAGCTGGTCTCAAGACTAGTTCACTTTGCTAGTCGAGATGCTATGAATATCGAGGGATTTAGTGAGAAAACTGCAGAAAAATTATTGGATGAATTAAACATCAGAAACTTATCTGAAATATATGAGATCAAATATGATGATTTAAGACAATTAGAAGGCTTTAAAGATAAGAAGAGCCAGAATTTAATAGATGCCATAGAAAGAAGTAAAAGAGTAAGCCTTGCATCCTTTTTATATGCTCTGGGAATTTCAAATGTAGGAATAAAGACTGCCAATGATCTAGCAAATCACTTTAAGTCCTTAGATAATGTTAAAAAGTCAACCAATGATGAGTTAATAACAGTAGGAGACATTGGAGACATCATTGCAAATAGCATTTTGGAATTCTTCCATGATGAGAGAATTCTTGAAGCTATAGATAAGCTCCTTAGTGAAGGGGTAAATCCTTATTTTGAAGAAGTTAAGGTAGAGGAATCCATATTCACTGGTAAAACCGTTGTAATAACAGGAACTATTGAGGGCTTGTCAAGAAATGAAATCAAGGATATAGTGGAAAGAAAGGGCGGCAAAGTAGCAGGCTCAGTGAGTAAGAAGACGGATTTTGTAATAGTAGGAGAAGACGCAGGAAGTAAATATGATAAAGCAGTAGAGCTGGGGATAAGGATAATAGAGGAAGAAGAACTGAAAAACATAGTGAATAACTAATAGTGAATAGTGAATAACTGTAGGGACGAACTTTGGTAGTTCGAAAATTCATAAGAAGAACAAAAGGAACCGACCCCTTTGTTCTAGTGTGTAAAGTCATCTCAGAACAAAGACCCACAAGATAGACCTATATAACTATTCACCATTCACCATTCACTATTCACTGATTTTAAAGGAGGTTTTATAGATGATAACTAAAGATGAGGTATTGCATATAGCTAACATAGCAATGCTTAAATTTTCTGATGAGGAAGTAGATGTGTTTACAGAGAAGTTTCAACAAGTTATAGACTTTGTAGATGCTATAAAAGTGGTTGATACTGACAATGTTGAACCTACTTTTTCTATTAATGATGATGTTGAGATGCTAAAGGATTATGAAGGAAATGAGGTTCTTTCACTAGAAGAAGTACTTCAAAACACAGAAGAACAAGAATATGGATACTTTAAAATATTAAGGGTAGTAGAATAAGGGGTGAATTACGTGGACATAACCAGTTTAAAAGCTTGGGAAATGAAAGATAAGCTATTTAATAAAGAAGTTTCAAGTAGAGAAATAATTGAAGCTCATATAAAGAAAATAGAGGAAGTTGAGCCTAGTGTAAATGCATTTATAACATTAGATAAGGAAAATGCCTTAAAGCAAGCTGATGAAATTGACGGGAAAATTGCTAGAGGTGAAAGACTAGAAGTATTAGCAGGTCTTCCTGTTGGACTTAAGGATAATATTGTTACAAAAGGCTTAAGAACAACATGTGCCTCCAAAATGTTGGAGAATTTTATTCCTCCTTATGATGCTGCAGTAGTCCAAAACATCAAAAAACATGATGGTATTATAATTGGAAAGACTAATATGGATGAGTTTGCCATGGGAGGGTCTACTGAGACTTCATATTTTGGAAAGACTAGAAATCCTATAGACAACAAGGTTGTGCCAGGTGGTTCATCAGGTGGCTCAGCTGCAGCAGTTGGTGCAGGTGAGGTACCTTTATCATTGGGTTCAGATACTGGAGGTTCAGTAAGACAGCCTGCCAGCTACTGTGGAGTAGTAGGTATCAAGCCTACCTATGGAGTAGTTTCAAGATATGGAGTAGTATCTATGGCTAATTCCCTAGACCAAGTTGGAACCTTTGGTAGAGATGTTCGTGATGCAGTTTTGATGTTAAATGCTGTAAAAGGATATGACAGAAAGGACTCAACATCTGCTAGAAAATTAATTCCTGCTTACTTAATAGATAATGACTCTTCCAATGATTTAAAATTCCTTAAGGATTTAAAGGTAG
>CAZHLF010000164.1:739-5543 GCA_964532845.1 uncultured Tissierella sp. | reverse complement strand
CAGTTGCTGGTATGATTGCTGGTGGATGTCAAGTAGTAATTTTTACAACTGGTAGAGGGACTCCAACAGGAAATCCTATAGCACCAGTAATAAAAATAACTGCAAATAAAGAAACTTATGCTATTATGGAAGATAATCTTGATTTTGATGCTAGTGGAGTTATTTATGGCAAGGGTACTATCCCTGAAGTAGGAGCAGAGTTATATGAAGAAATGATAAAGTATTGTAATGGAAAGTTAACAAAATCAGAAATTTTAGGATATACTGAATTAGCTATTCAAAGAGGAGCTAATTTCGTATAAAGAGAATTTTATGTAATTATTAAGTAATTAAATCTCTGTTAATTCATTTTAGTAATGGGTATCTATTTTTTAAGGAGTGATATCTATGCTAAAATGGGCTTTTATATTTCTGGTAGTAGCTATAATTGCAGGCCTGTTTGGATTCAAAGGGATAGCTGGTGCATCTGCTGGTGTATCTAAGCTTTTGTTCTTTATAATAGCTGTAATTGTAGTATTAGGTTTGTTATTTGGAAGTATGTTTTTTTAAAATCATAAAAGCTTGCCCTAGGGCAAGCTTTTTTAGTTCTTATTTAATTTTAAACAATCCGATCAACTTATCCAGCTCAAGAGATGTCTGATTTAGAACATCCATCTTATCAGGATTTAAACACCAGTGTATTAGGTTTCCTCTAATGAATTTTATAAAATAACCTGTCAAATAGTCTTTGGAATACTCTGAAGAGAACTCTTTTGATTCCATAGCAAGCTCTACAAAATGATCAACTGCCTTATAATATGTTCGGTCCTCGTTAACAGCCCCTTTGGATATAGAGGACAATATTGATCTATAGTATTCAGCTACAAGCTTATGTGGAAAGCTTGATACAAAACTAACCTGGTCAAGGAGGAGATTCTTAAGTGATGTCAAGGGTGCAGATAGATCATATAGGCTTAGTCTTGTGTCCAGATCATAATCGTACATAAGAAAGGACTCATTAATCATTTCTTCCTTTGATGAAAAATGATGATAAAAAGCACCAATAGATATCTGAGCATCTCTACAAATATCTCTTATAGTTAGCTCATCAAAACCCTTATCTAAAGCTAAATTCCTCGCTGATTCAAAAATCTTTAACTTAGTTGAATGTGCGTCTTTTAACATAAAATCCTCCAAACTTCTATGAATTCAAAGTTATGCTTTGTTATCATTATAACACTTTTTTCTTTAATAACAGGCAAGTTTTACTTTTATATTAATAAGTATAATTAAGGATAACATTTTCCTTCTTTGCGGTATTGAATTAAATCGCTTGGGATGTTATAATATTAACAAATAAACCGAACTATGTTCGGTGAGGAGGGGTATAATGAAAACTGATAGTTTAGTTACAGAATTAATCAACAGCTATGGAAACTGGATTGATGATGATTCTCGCTTAAAATCAGGCACAATGACAAAAGACTTATATCCGTACGATTCAATTTTTGAACCAATTGACATCAATAGAATTACAATCAAGAACCGTCTTGTAATGGCACCAATGGGCAATATCTCCATGAGTGACGAAACTGGAAGACCAAAGGATCAGATGATTCAATACTTTGTTGAAAGGGCAAAGGGTGGTGTTGGATTAATAACTACTGGATTAATTCCTATTAGTCAAGGAATAGATCCTACTGTTGTGGAACCAGGTGGGCTTAGCTACTTTCCTCGAATTGATAGGTCCAGGTCAGTTTTTGCAGGTTGGAGAGACTTAGCAGCTAGAGTACATAATTTTGGAGCAAAAATATTTATACAGCTGACTCCTGGACTTGGACGTGTTGGAAACCCACAATGTTTACTTACATTAAAAAAATTACCAAAATCAGCATCCTGGAATCCTAATTTCTATATACCCCAAATTCCTAGTGCTCCTATGAGTAATAGACAACTTAGAGGTATTATCAGAAAAGCTGGTCAAGCTGCAGCAGATGCAAAGGCTGCAAATATAGACGGAGTATATTTGCATGGTCATGAAGGCTATTTATTAGAACAACTTACAAATCCTGCTTTTAACAGAAGAAAGGTAGGAAGATACTCGGATTGGCAAGCATTTGGATTGGACTTAATTAAGGAAATTAGGGACAGAGTAGGGGCCTCCTATCCAATAATGTATAGAATTGATCTAAGTCTTGCTCTTAATGAAACTTACGGTGAAAAGATGGACAATAAGTCCTTGAGAAGGTTCAAGAATGGAAGAACGATAGATATGACATTGGAATATATGAAAAACCTGGTTAAAGAAGGTGTAGATATATTCGATGTTGACTTAGGCTGCTATGATAACTGGTGGTTGCCACATCCTCCAGCAGGAATGCCACCTGGATGCTTTTTAGAAGTATCCAAACTCGTTAAGAAATACTTTGAAGAGAATAATATAATGTCCAATGCAGGGAAGAAGGTCCCTGTAGTTGCAGTAGGCAAATTAGGATATCCTGATTTAGCCGAAAAGGCACTTAGGGATAATATGTGCGATATGATTATGCTGGGAAGGCCACTCCTTGCAGATCCATACTGGCCAAATAAGGTATTCAAGGGAGAAATAGAAGATATAACCCCTTGTATTGGTTGCCAGGAAGGTTGTATTAATGAATTTGTGGAGGGAGGACATCCTCAGTGTGCAGTAAATCCAAGAACTAGCTTTGAGTACATGATGCCTAAAGACCCTGCTCCTGCAAAGAGTGTAAAGAAAGTAGGTGTTATTGGTGCAGGTCCTGCTGGTGTTACTGCTGCAGTAACTCTCGCTAAAAGAGGACATGATGTAATGCTTATTGAAAAAAGTGATCAGATTGGTGGAAAACTCATACCTGGAGGAACTCCGAAAATAAAATATGATATAGCTAATTATAGAAAGTACCTTGATAGGCTGGTTAATAAGACTCAAGAACTTGATAATTTTAAATATCTCTCTAATACAGAAGCTACAATACCGTGGTTAGAGGAAGAGAACTTTGATACTCTTATTTTTGCTGTAGGCGGAAAAGAAATAATTCCTCCATTTAAAAACATGGAAAAGGCAAATGTTGCTGAAGCTACAGAGCTTTTACAAAATCCTGGTCTATTAAATGGCTTAAAGACTGCTGTGGTTATTGGTGGAGGAGTAGTAGGCTGTGAAACGGCATATTGGCTTAAATATGAACATGGTCTGGATGTAACCGTTGTGGAGATGGAGAAGTATTTTATGAATCATGTTTGTACAGCTAATAGAGGACACTTGATTTATTATCTGGAAAAAGAGGGAGTTAAGCTTTTAAACTGTACAAAGGTTGTGGGCTTTGAGGATAATGGGGTGAAAGTAATTCAAAATATATCAGATACTGTTCCTGATCCTTATCTTACCTGGCATCCTATTTTACCAGAGAATATTAAGAATCCTTTAGCTCCAAAGATGAAGATTGAAGAAGTAGAAAAGATTATTGAAGCTGATATATACATTATGGCTATAGGAAATAGACCAATACATCAATTGTATTTCGAAGCGCAAAAAAATATTATTGCAGGAGAAATATATAATATTGGAGACTCACTAAAGAGTGGAAAGGTGCATGAAGCTACAAGGGCAGCTAATGCCCTTGCACGTAGTATTTAAAAGGAGGTTATGCAATGTATAATTATAAAATGCAGCTAACCCCAGAGGAAATAGAAATTTTAGAAGGAAAAAATGGTGAAGTTCTCTCCAAGATTATGAAAACCATAGTAATGTATGGAGATACTTTTAATGCAAGCAAATTAGTGCCTGTAACTTCTGAATATGGACATTTAGTTACCAGCTTTGGTCTTTCTATGATGAAACCTGTATATAAGCTAATGGATGAAATTATCCATGCTGGATTAGTATCTAAGCAAAGCTTCTCAGTAGACCCAAGACCAATAGATTTTGATAATGTACCTTCAAATTTTCTGCAAAGGGTAGTATTCAAAATTATGTATGGTAAGCAAAAGGATTATGAAGCTCAATTAGGAAAAGTTGGACTATTAAATGATAAAAGTTTTACATGTACATGTTATATGGATCAAGTTGGCAACTCTCCAAAAAAAGGAGATATACTAAGCTGGGCAGAAAGCTCAGCTGTAGTATATGCCAACTCTGTTTTAGGGGCTAGATGTAATAGAAACTCAGGTATAATTGAGATGTTTGGAAGTATATTAGGGAAAGTCCCTTACTTTGGGCTGTTAACAGATGAAGGAAGAAAAGCAAGTTGGGTTATTGAAGTTAGAACTACTAATTTACCAGAAGCCCAAATTTTAGGTAGTGCTATAGGGATGAAGGTAGTGGATAATGTACCATATATCAAAGGTTTAGATCAATATCTTGGGAATGATTTAAATCAAAAGGCCAAGGATTATCTAAAGGATATGGGTGCAGCAACAGCCAGCAATGGTGCAGTAGGATTATATCATGTGGAAGGTTTAACACCAGAAGCAATAGAAATGAAAACTAAGCTTATTGTTGAAAATCCTCATATTTACATTATTGATGATGAAGAGATAAACAGAGTAAAGGAAAGCTATCCTCTTATGTGGAAGGATGCTGGATCCAAGCCAAAGCTTTGCTTTATAGGTTGTCCTCATTTATCTCTTGAGCAGATGATTTCTTGGACAAAAGACATTAAAGAAGCTCTTGGAAAGGAGAATATAAACAAGGTAAAAATTCCAACTGTCATGACTGCATCTGTTAGTGTATTAGAGGAATTTGAAAAACACCCTGAAGCTAAGGAGTTATCTAATATGGGGATTAATGTTTCTTATATATGTCCTTTAA
>CAZHLF010000164.1:0-729 GCA_964532845.1 uncultured Tissierella sp. | reverse complement strand
TAATCACCAACTCAAATAAATTAAGGACCTATACTACATCAAGATACTTAACTGATAGTGAGATTCTTAAGGCAATTTCTAAGGGGGGATTAAATTGAAGGAGTTTAAAGGAAGAGTAGTAGTCCCTGGCACTGCAAGTGCACCAGCGTTAGTAAGTCGTGAGGGATTTAATACCTTGGCAAGCTTTCAAAAGAGCCTAATGTTTAATGACAAGGATGCGACTTGCTCTGATCAAAATAATAAGGACCTCTATAAGAAAAAAATGGCTAATAAAGCACTTTGTCTTCCTCAAACCATAGGTTCAACAACTGGTGGGATGGTATTATATTGTGCAAGTGATATGGGAGTTGCCCCTTCATGTTTACTATTCTCTAAGCAAATAGATTCTCTAGCAGCAGCTGGAGCTATTCTTTCTGATGTCTGGACTGATAGCAAACTGCCAACTATCGATAATCTGGGGGATGAGTTTCTAGAGTATGTTAAGGATGATATGATAATTGAGATATTAGAAGATGGTGTAGTACGAGTAAAGAGTGATTAGAGTTAGATATTATTACAATTTAGGGAAGCTATCTTGATGATAGCTTTTCTTTAAATGTGCTCCCAAGGTTAAATATTAGAATAGCATAGAGCATCAGGAATTATTCTTATTGTAATAAAAACGTTTTCATGATTTAATATTAGTATAAATTGAATTCTGTTCTTTATAAAAATATGAGTAAATAGTTC
>CAZHLF010000163.1:0-5564 GCA_964532845.1 uncultured Tissierella sp. | reverse complement strand
TATAGAACCAATTTGTAATTTAGCATCTTTATATAAAGAGGAAAGTTTTGAAAAAAGCATGGAGTACTATAGTCAAGCTATAAAGATAGCTAAGGGAATAAATGCTAATGTGAAATTTAGTTATATATATAAGGAAATAGCAGAACTTTTTGAAGTTCATGGTTATTATAAAGAGGCTTTAGAATACTATAAACTTTATAGTACATTCAATGATAAGCATATTGAAAATTTACGTAGCAATAGATTGGAGATAATAAATGCAGAATTGAAACACATCAAGGATATTGATCAACTAAAAATGTTGAAGGATAGATTTGAAGAAGAATTAAATCTACAAAAGCTTAAACTAGACATAGTAAATGAAGAAAATATACTTTTAGAAAAAAGAGCATCAGAAGATGAGTTGATAGGTATTTTTAATAGAAGGACTATTAAAATAAAATACTCTCAGTTTGTGGAAAAGGCTTTAAAAGATAGTAAATCCTTAGCTATCTATATGTTAGACATAGATAACTTTAAGAAATATAATGATTATTGGGGACATCTAAAGGCCGATAAATGTCTTATAGAAATATCCAAGTGTATAGAAAAAATAAGCACCTCAAGAGGAGATATATTTGGAAGATATGGTGGAGAAGAGTTTGTTTATCTATCTTTAACTGAATCATTAGAAGATGCCTTTTATCTGGGGGAAAAAAATTAGAGAAAGTGTTGAAAAACTTGGGACCTATTATGAGGACAATGGAACCAAAATACCAACTACTATAAGTACAGGTGTTGTAATATGTAATGGAGAAAGGTGTAAAGACTTTGCATTGATGTTTGAAGAGGCTGATAAACAACTCTATATTTCAAAAAGAAATGGTAAAAATCAAGTTAGCATAATAGGCATTAGTTAATTAAATACTAATAATACTATTAATATTTAATTAAGGATATAGGTTTGAGAGATAAAAGTTAAAAGTTGAGAGGTGATTTTTATAAATATACTTATTGTAGATGATGAAAAATTAATTGTTAAGGGGTTAAAACATAGCCTTGAACAACAGGGGTATTTAGTTTATGCAGCCTATACCGGATCTGAAGCACAAAGTATAATCTCTGAACAGGACATAGATTTTATCATTTTAGACTTAATGCTGCCTGATACAGATGGTATGCTCTTGTGTAAGAAAATAAGAGAAAAGTTTCATATGCCTATTCTTATGCTTTCGGCAAAGGATGGAGATTATGATAAAATATTAGACTTTGAATTTGGTGCAGATGATTATATGACTAAGCCCTTTAATACATTGGAATTAATAGCAAGAATAAAGGCTATTCTGAAAAGAACAGAAAGCAAGAAAGAGAAGGAGCCTGATACTCTTAAAATAGGTGATTTAACAATTAATCTTGTTGAAAGAAGAGTCTATATTAAGAATAATGAAGTCGATCTTACAGCAAAAGAGTTTGATATGCTTTATTTAATGGCCAAAAATCCAGGCAGAGTATATACAAGAGAAGATATCTTTATGTATGTATGGAATGAAGATGCCTTTGATGTTAGAACAATAGATGTTCATATAAAAAACTTAAGAGAAAAAATCGAAGAAGTTCCCAAAGATCCAAAATATATCATTACTAAATGGGGAGTTGGTTATTATTTCAATAAGAGTTAAGATGTTAACAACTTATAGCTTAATAATTATCTTAACATTCTCCCTTCTGGGTATTATAATAGTTAATAATTACAGAACAAGAGGTATAAAATCAGAGGAAAGTCGATTGTTCCAAACAGCCAATATTGTAGCTGATACCTATAAGAGGAATCTGGATGATATTATTTATAGCAGAATGCTGGTGCGTAGCTATGCAAATCAATCAAATGCCAGGATTTTAATTGTAGATGAAAAACAAGTTGTAGTAGTTGATAGTTTCAATACTTATTTGAATAAGAGATTAAATAACGAGGAGATAAGAAGTTCTCTAAAAGGTTTAGAGAAATCAGGAGTGTATCCTGGAAATAATGGACAAGTAATGCAGCTTGCAGTACCAATTACCCTAAATACAGGATTAGAAACTGAGATTATTGGTGCAGTTCTTGTTTCATCTTCCATGAACTTAATAAATAATGATATAGAAGACCTAAAGGAGGACATAATAAGAATATCAACAATTGCATTAGTCATAGCTCTAATACTTACTGCAATAACTGCTAATGGTTTAACCAAGTCTTTTAGGGTTTTAATTACAGGCGTTGAAAAGATCTCTTCTGGGCAGCTCGGATATCAGATTGAAAAGAAGGAAAAGGGAGAAGTTGGAAAGTTAATTTCTACTTTTAATCAAATGAGTGAGAAGCTTAGTAGTATTGAAAAGAATAGAAAATCTTTAATCAACAGCATATCACATGAACTAAGAACCCCATTAACCTCTATAAATGCCCTTATAGACTCTCTATTAATAGGAAATAACTCTATTGAAACATATAATGAGTATCTAAAGGACATTAAGGGTGAAACTAATCGTATGAGTGAGCTTGTTAATTTCCTTATGAGTTCAATAAAGCTTGAGGAAATTAATTTAAACTTAAGTAAGGTTAATATTTCAGATTTGTTCCTTGATACCATTAAATTTATCAATCCCTATGCAAATAGTAATAATGTAGTTATTAATGCTGATATAGAAGAAGATATCTATTTAAGTTGCGACAGGGATAAGGTTAGAGAAGTATTGCTAAATCTAATTGAAAATGCGATAAAATATAGAGATCGGGAAAAAAACAAGAATTTTGTAAATGTTATACTAAAGAAACAAGACAATAAGGCAATTATAAAAGTAGAAGATAATGGAATCGGCATAAATGAAGATAAGTTAAAGAACATATTTGACAGAGGATTTAGGGTCCTAGATCATACTTTGCCTGGAATAGATGGGTATGGTATTGGACTATCACTAGTTAAAAATATAGTTGATAGACACTCTTGGACTATCTCGGTCAATAGTTCCCCTGGGGTTGGAAGTAATTTTAAGATAGAAATATGAATTTAGAATTACTTCTATCTTTCTTCATATTTTCTTAACATTTCTTTATTTTTATTTAAAATCTATGTCCTATACTATTATTATGAAAGGAGAGATAATAATGAAAAAAACTATAGCTATTTTAATGATACTAGTCTTAAGTATAAGTATTGCAGCATGTAAGAAGGAGGTTATACCTCCAGTAAATGACCCTGTTGTGGAGACTCCAATAGAGGAAAATAATGAAGAGGATGAGGTAGTAGATCCAACTCCTCAAGTTGATACTAGGGAGGTAACTCTATATTTCTTAAATGAGAAATATATAGAAACTGGGGATGAGAGCTTGGAAAAGTTGATTCCTGAGACTAGAACAATTGAGATCGGCAATGTAAGCCTTGAAGAAAGTATAGTAAAGGAATTAATGGCTGGTCCTAAATCCGAAGGAGTTGCTAATGTGATACCATCTAGTGCACAACTTCTAGGTGTTGAGGTAGCAGATAAAACAGCATTTGTAAATTTCGCCAGCGAGGGATTATTTGGTGGATCATTACAAGAAACTTATACTATAAATCAAATAGTAGCTAGCTTAACTGAGCTAGATAGTGTAGACAGAGTTCAATTTTTAATCAATGGACAAAAGGGTGATTCCTTGATGGGCCACTATAGTATCCAAGAACCATTTGAAACGACTATAAGTCAATAACAAGGTAATAACCATCCGATGAATAAATTGGATGGTTATTTTGTTAATAATTACTAAAATGGGTAATTATATTGTAGGAGGTAATTTTATGGACTATAAAGATTATAAAAAGCCATCGCGAGAGGAACTAATAGAAAAGCTTTCTCCTATCGAATACAAAGTTACTCAAGAGAATGCTACTGAAAGACCTTTTTCTCACGAATATGATAAACATTTTGAAGATGGAATATATGTAGATATTATATCTGGAGAGGTACTTTTTTCTTCAAAGGATAAATTCGATGCAGGCTGCGGTTGGCCTAGCTTTACAAAGCCAGTGGAGAGCAATATTGTAGATATAAGAGACATTTCTCATTCACTGACAATTACAGAGGTAAGAAGTAAAAATGCAGATTCACACCTTGGTCATGTATTCCCAGATGGTCCTAAGGAAAAAGGTGGACTAAGATATTGTATAAATGGGGCTTCTCTAAGATTTATCCCAAAAGAGGATTTGGAGAAGGAAGGCTATGTAGAATATTTAAAGCTTTTTGACTAAATTTAAGCTTTGATGAAACTGCTTGCAGTTTCTACTTTCGGCTGCAACGATGTGAGTGATTAAGACATCCACCTGTTTTCGGAAAAGGTACCCGACCGCTTTAGGTATCAGAAGCAATTGCTACACACCACCGCAACGATTTATTCGTTTTAGAAGCGGGGGATATATACACCTCGTTATATTTATATAGAGCAAAAAACTAAGAGTAAAGCATACTCTTAGTTTTTTTAGGTAAATGATTCTTTTATTTCATCTTCAAGCTTTCTAATTTCACTATCACTTTTTAAAAGTCTATAAAAACTAAGTGTATCTTTAAAGAGTTCCTTAGCTTCATTTCTCTTATTCATTTCTAGAAGTAGCCTAGATTTTCTAGCTAATAATTCAGGTAGAAATCTCATATAGCTATGTTTCTTGGAAAAGTTAATTCCCTTATCAACATACTCAAGTGCCTTATTGAATTGTTTTAAATTCATAGAAATCATGCTTAAATTAAATGTAGTTGTCTGGTAAAGTTTTTTTTCGAAATCCGTAGAGCGATACATAATAAATGGAACTTGGAAGAAATGACGCTCAAGTATTGAAAACATGTCCTCCATAATTGGAAGGCTTTTTTCATGCTGCTCAAGTCTTATATAGTTTGTAGCTATTAAGTTTATCATAGTAAGACTTACACCAGAGTAAAACTGGTCTTTAATATTATTAATGTTGAAATCAGGGTTTATTATTTTTAGTCCTTCTTCGCAATATCTAATAGAGCTATCATTGTCCTTATCTATATGAGCTGTGCATAACGCCTTACTGTATAAAATATACTGCTTATTTTCTCCACTTTGAAATTCGGGCAAGTTTTCAACAGAATTAATAAAATTCCTAAGTTCAGACAAATTCGATTCAGAGATCAATTTTTCTATCTTCGTTTTAAGATTATGTGCTGCAAATGAGCCACTTGTAAAATAAAATCTATAATATTCCTGCAAGTTTACATTTAACCTCAAAGAAAAGCTGTGAATAAGAAAAAGAGAAGGATTATTCTCCCCATTTTCAATTCTAGATAATTGTCTTACACTACAAATACCATCAGCTAACTGTTCTAAAGTCATATTATTTGATGTTCTTATATCCTTTAATAACTCACCGAAATGTGTATAATTCATGTAATTGCACCCTTACTTTAATTTGAATTGTTAAAAAAATATTATCATAACCGGACATAAGTGTCTATATACTTTAATAGCCTAAAAAAATATAATTGAATTAACTTAAAGGATTGATACTGGGGAAGATGCTTTTACATCAGATACTGGGGGGTAACTATGTATATAA
>CAZHLF010000162.1:0-5599 GCA_964532845.1 uncultured Tissierella sp. | reverse complement strand
ATGTTCCACAGGTTAAAATCCTGTGAATTTCTTGTATTAATTCAATACTGAGCGGGTTTCTTCAATTAATTATTTTTTGCTATCTCTATAGCTTTTCTTGCCAATATATCTGTTGAGGATAAAAAGATAAAATCTTTAAACTCATCTAATCTGGAATGAAATACTAAAGGCAATTCTGTACAACCTAAAATTATCTTATCTATTCCTTTTTCTTTAAACTCATTTAGAACCTCATCCAATTCCTCTTTTGTGAAATCATTTTTTCCTGCCTTTACTTTATAGATCAAATCTAGAGTAATATCCTTTATCTCATCACTTGGAGATACAACTTCAATCCCTAAAGGATTAAGATATTTCTCATAAACCCTACCCTCATAAGTACCTGTAGTTGCCAATAATCCTATCTTAGACTTCCCATAGTTATTCAATATAAAATATCCCACTTCTTCTATCATATTTAAAATAGGTATGTCTACTTTTTGGGTTAAACTATCATAGAAATAATGAGCTGTATTACAAGGAATAATTATGAAATCAGCTCCACCCTTTCTTAGATTGGAAGCTCCTTCTATTAGAGCTTCCAGGGGATTATCTCCATGTCCTAATATATAGGATGTTCTATCAGCAATCTTAGGATTATTGTCTATTAATATGTGGATATGATCTTGATCTTTTTCTGCTGGGGTAAAATCTACTATCATGTTAAATAAATCAGCAGTAGCTTTTGGCCCCATCCCCCCTAATATGCCTATTGTCTTTTCCATATTTACATCTCCATTTTTAAACTGATTCGCTTGCAGCTTTACTTCCTTTTAAAACACCTGCATTTTTGTAATCTAACTCTTTTTCTGAGCCTGCGATTACAACTGAAGCTGAAAGATTTCCCGCTACGTTTACTGTAGTTCTTCCCATATCCAATATTCTTTCTATACCAGCAATTAAAGCCATTCCCTCAACAGGAAGTCCAACTGATGCTAGAACCATAGTAAGCATAATAAATCCTGAACCAGGTACACCAGCTGTTCCAATTGATGCTAAAGTCGCTGTTAATATTATAGTCAACTGCTGACTAAATGATAGGTCTATACCGTACACTTGAGCTATAAAAACAGCACAAGCACCTTGGAAAATTGCTGTTCCATCCATATTTACTGTCGTTCCAAGAGGAAGGACAAAACTAGCTATTGAATCTGATACACCAAAGTCTTCTTGAGAAATTTTCATACCTAGTGGTAATGTAGCTGCTCCACTACTTGTAGAAAACGCCATTGCTAATGCTGGTAAAGCACCCTTGAAAAATTTACCCACTGGAATTTTTGTCCAGATTTTTACTGTTGTTGTATATGTTAAGAATACATGGATTAAGTAAGCTAAGTAGCAAACAATTATTAATTTTATAAGTGGTAATAATACCTTTGGACCATTGTTTGCTATTACAGGTACCATCAATGCAAATACTCCATATGGAGCTAAACTCATGATCATTTCAGTTAATCTATACATTATCTCTGCTAAACTATCACAGAACTTTAAATATCCTTCACCTTTTTCTCCTACATATGTAGCGCCTATTCCAGAAAGGATTGCAAAGAATATTATTTGAAGCATATTACCTTTTGCCAAGGCATCAATAGGATTTGTAGGTACTATATTTAATAGAGTCTGTACTAATGATGGAGCTTCAGCAGCTTGTTGAGTTCCTACTTCTGCTAATGCTAATGTAATACCAATTCCTGGTTTTAAAAAATTGGCTACAAACAATCCAATAAATACAGCAAATCCAGTTGTTACAAAGAAGTATAGCATTGTTTTTCCGCCAACTCTTCCAAGCTTTTTAATATCTCCAATACTTGCAGCCCCACCAACCAAAGAAGCAAATACTAAAGGTACAATAGTCATTTTAACTAAATTTAAAAATAGTGTTCCAAATGGTTGTATAAACTTTCCTGGTATTGATGGATTAGATATAAATAATAACCCTACTGCTACCCCTAGTCCTAAACCTATCATGATTCTCGAAACCAAGGACATTTTTTTCTTTTCCATGAGAATTACCCCTTATATTTAATAATTTAAATCCTTGCCATTCCTGTTTTTCTAGCCGCTTCCTTTACTGCTTGGACTACTGCCTGCGCTACTTTTTTATCCAAAACATTAGGTATTATATATTCTTCCTTTAAATCCTTCTCATCAATATAGTCTGCTATGGCATATGCTGCAGCAATTTTCATTTCATCATTTATTTCTTTTGCTCTTACATCCAGGGCCCCCCTAAACAAACCTGGAAATACCAATACGTTATTTATTTGATTTGAGAAATCTGAACGGCCTGTGCCAACTACTCTGGCTCCAGCTTCTTTTGCCTCATCAGGCATTATTTCTGGTACAGGATTAGCCATTGCCAATATTATAGAATCTTTATTCATCCCTTTAACCATTTGGGAGTTTACTGCTCCGGCTGAAGAAACACCTATAAAAACATCTGCGCCTACCATAGCATCGGCTAATGACCCCTTAATATTTCTAGGATTGGTTTCTTCTGAAATAGCTCTTTTTACATCGTTTAGGCTTTCTCTTTCTTTATAAATAGCACCTGTTCTATCACATAGAATTATATCCTTAGCTCCTGCTTTTGTAAGAAGTTTTGATATAGCAACACCTGCAGCACCTGCTCCATTTATTACTATTTTAATCTCACCAATATTCTTATTTACTAACTTTAATGCATTTATTAATCCCCCAAGAACTACTATTGCTGTACCATGCTGATCATCATGAAACACAGGAATATCTAGTTCCTTCTTTAGTCTTTCCTCAATTTCAAAGCATCTTGGTGAACTAATATCTTCTAGGTTTATTCCACCTAATCCTGGAGATATCATTTTAATAATTTGTACAATCTCATCTGGATCCTTAGTGTCAAGGCAAATAGGGAAAGCATCCACATCTGCAAACTCTTTAAACAATATAGATTTTCCTTCCATCACGGGAAGAGCAGCCTTTGGTCCAATGTCCCCTAAGCCAAGTACAGCAGTGCCATCTGTTACTACTGCCACCAAATTTCCTTTAGATGTATATTTGTATACATCATCCTCATTTGCATGAATTCTCTTGCAAGGTTCTGAAACTCCCGGAGTATAAGCAAGACTTAAATCATCTCTAGTCTCTACTTTAACCTTTGAGATTACTTCTATCTTGCCTTTATGTTTCTCATGTAGTTTTAAACTCTCTTCATAATAATTCAAAACGTTTTCCTCCCATCTAGAAATTTTATTATCTTTGTCTGCTATTACTTATTGCAATTAACGTGCCAACTTTTAAAGTACTGAAACTCAACATTTCTAAAATCAAGTCTTTTAATCGGGTGGATATTTAGCCCATTAAGTCAAATATTCATCCCATTAACTGCTTTATAAGAAAGACTTCAAAAATAATCAGATATAACTCTTCTTGTTACTCATTGACGGAAAGTAATTAATTTTAGATTAATAGTAGGACCTTCCCATTAGCGATAAAAAATATTCCGACCTTTTTCAGTCAATACAGTACCATTTCTACCAACAGGGGATTCTACCAGCCCGATGGATTTTGCCTGGTTAATTATGCTCCTGATTTGAGCTTCTGTTAGGTTAATGTCTTCCTTATTGGCAAGTTCTAATAGATATCTTCTGCCACAACCATTTGAGCTGGAGAGTTTTCTTAATACCCACATCATTTCTCTTCCTAAGATTTCTTCTATTAGGGAGTTACTTTGAATTACTGAAACATTTGTAATATATTCTGGTAGCATTTTAGTAATGGCTAAATATTCCATGGCATTTTCCAATTGCCTTATATTTCCTGGCCAGTCATAATCATATAAAATCTTTAGTTCATCTCTTCCAATAAATTCCTTGATGTTATTGATCTTTTCTTTACTATTCATATTTATGAAATGATTAGCTAAAATCAATATATCAGTTTTTCTTTCCTTTAAACTTGGCATTTTTAGAGGTAATACATTTAATCTATAGTATAAATCTGATCTAAAATTTCCCTTACTTATCTCCTGTACTAAATCTTTATTTGTAGCTGCTATTATCCTTACATCAACGGGGATTTCCTTTATTCCTCCAACTCTTCTTATCTGTCTTTCCTGGATTACTCTCAGTAAAGTACACTGAAATTCCAATGAAGCATCCCCTATTTCGTCAAGAAAAATTGTTCCCCCATGAGCTTCTTCAAAAAGACCTCTTTTACCATTCTTTACTGCTCCTGTAAAGGAACCTCCTTCATATCCAAAGAGTTCAGATTCCATCAAACTAGGTGTCATAGCAGCAAAGTTTACAGCTACAAATGGTTGAGAAGATCTGTGGGAAGCTGAGTGAATAGCTTGAGCAAATAATTCTTTACCTGTGCCGCTCTCACCTTCTATTAGTATAGTAGAATCTGTTTTTGCAAAGGTCTTAGCTTTTTCTATCAACTTTTCCATTATGTTGCTTTCATATTTAATATCATTGAAGGTGTAATGGTCTATTATCTGGGCTTTTCTGTTTGTAAATCTTCTTATTGTATGCTCATTTTTTTCTATCTCTTCACTTCTTTCGAAAGTGTAAAGATAGCCATCTTCACTACCTCGCCCTTCAATAGCATTTGCTGTAATAAATAAAGATTCATTATGTATTACTATAAGTTGGCTACAAAATTTATCATCACATATAGCTAATTCTGGCAATATTGATTTAAGATTATTGCCAATAACTTCCCTACTAGATAATCCTAAAAGATCATACATATATTGGTTACTTACAATTACATCTCCCGCCTTATTTGTATAGATTATGGCTTTAGGCAAACAGTTAGCAACAGTATCCAACCTGCTGCTGATTATTTTCATTTCTTTTCTATTATCATTAATTCTATTAAGAAGTCCAATTATTTCATTTAGATAATGAGATGAAAGGTTGTCTCCCAACTCTTTTATTAGTCCCAAGCTCTTGGCTATATCAGCCAATGTAGTTATATCTAGACGCCTTGTGTCTAAGTCTATAATTTTCCCTACATCATAGGGAACTAAATCTCTCTCCCCCACAGTGACTGCAATATCCAACTTTGGATATGAGGAAATCCCAGGATAATATGGAAAGTAGTCTATGTAGTTTACTCCCAATGCTTCCAATTGTTCTATGGCTTGATAGGTTGTCTCCTTTCTATCATTAACAAACAACACTTTACTAGCTCTCGGAAGTTCTAATAATTCTGCTAAGTGCTTATGGTTGATAACTCGACGACCTACAATATAATTTAACCCTTTTTCAACCAAAGCTTGTACTCTTTGATTTATTACTCTAGGAGATGATAATACAACAAGGGAACTTTCTATATCAAAGTCTAAATCATCATCAAAACCATAAGGCTCCACCTCAATATACTTGCCAAAAATCTCTCTACATTGTGTTGCAAGATTTATTGCCGTTCCTTTACCAGGACTGAGTATTATTAGCCTTTCCATTTTTTCTACCTCCTAACTTTTAAATACATACCTTTGTATATTATCATATTAAAATACCAAATGCTACCATCTGAAAGACAAAAGGGACAAAGGGACAGGAGTTGTGTC
>CAZHLF010000161.1:0-5599 GCA_964532845.1 uncultured Tissierella sp. | reverse complement strand
ATCCATTAGTGGAAACCTAGTAACAAATGTATTTGGTGGAGGAACTATAGATACTGAAAGAGCATTTTTAACAGGTTATTATAATCATCCATCATATATTAAAAAAACCAATTCATTTATATGGTATTTAAAAAGCCAAGGTTATAGGACTGAGGCTATGCATCCTATTTATGGCTGGTTTTATAATAGACGAAATGTAAATCCTTATTTAGGCTTTGATCAATATGATTATTTTGAAAATAGGTACTCACAAGTTAGCGAAGAATACCTTCAGGATATTGATTTTTTCGATTATATAATCGAGGGATATGAGAATAGTAAAGATGTTCCATACTTTAATTTCTCAGTAACATACCAAAATCATGGACCCTATGATGAAAATTATTATGAAGAAAATCAGTTTATAAAAAATAATGATGGCTATGATAATATTACATTCAACATGTTCAATAATTATCTCGCAGGGATTAATAGAACTGATCAAGCTATAGAAAAACTAATAGAATATTTTAAAAATCAAGATGAACCAACAGTTGTACTATTATTTGGGGATCATAAGCCTTGGATGGGTAATAATGACATTGGATATAAGATGATGGACATTAATACGGACTTCTCAAGGGAAGAAGGTTTCCTGAATTATTACAAAACTCCTTTTGTTATATGGGGTAATGATGCTGCTAAAGATGTGCTTCAAAAGGATTTGGTTGGAGAAGTAGAGGATATCAGTCCTAATTTCTTGATGGCTGAATTGTTCAACCAAATGGGATTAGAAGGAAATCAATATATGCAATATATTCAGGAATTGAAAACTTACTATGATGTAAACCATAAGGTATATTTCAAAGAAGAAGGGGAATATACAATGGAACTATCTGAGGAAAATAAGAAAAGATATGAAGAATTTTTAAATGTAGAATTTTACCATAGTCACAATTTTAAATGAGAAAAGGGACCGTTCGCTACGCTTACTCCTACGTTCGCTGAAGCGAACTTCGCTGTCCTTTTTGTCTACAATTGCTAAAGCAATTGGACAAAAAGGCAACCGACCCCTTTTCTCATTTATTTAAAAAGGAGTCTTAATATGGGCAATAGAATAATTGTTGTAGGTGGTGGAGCTGCTGGCATGATGGCTGCAATAGTAGCCAAGAGAAATGGTGCAAGTGTAGTTCTTCTTGAAAGAAATGATAGAGTAGGAAAAAAACTCTTAACTACAGGAAATGGAAGATGCAATTATACAAATTTAAATTTAAGGATAGACAACTACCATGGAGAAAATAATGGCTTTCCGGAAAAAGCATTAAGTGGATTTAATGTGGATAAAACAATGGAATTTTTTGAACTGTTGGGGATAACTCCCGCAGATGAAGACAATGGGAAAGTATATCCTTTATCATTTCAAGCATCATCCATGCTTGATGTCTTAAGATATGAAATGGACTATCTTGGTGTTGAACTAGTTACAGAAGCTTTTGTATGGGATATAAATAAGAAAAAGAAGTTTATAGTAAAGCTTAAAGACGGAAGAACTTTTGAAGGGGATAAGTTGATCCTAGCAACAGGTGGAATGGCCATGCCTGTAAGTGGTTCAGATGGTAATGGTTACTCCCTTGTAAAGAGTTTAGGGCATGCTGTTACTGATGTTTTTCCAGGACTTGTTCAACTAAAGCTTGATGGAAACATTTTTAAACAGGTAAATGGTGTAAAATTTATAGGTCTTGCTGGAGTTTATTGTAATAACAAATTAGTTACCCAGGATACAGGGGATATTTTATTTACTGACTATGGAATTTCTGGTCCACCAATACTTCAAATAAGCAGAAAAGCTATAGAGTTGATGAATAGAGGAAAAGAAGTAGAATTAAGAATTTCCATTATTAAGTCTAAAACAAAAGAAGAACTTAAGGATTACCTAAGTGCTAGATTTAGAAATTTATATATGAAAACTATTGAAGAAGCTCTTATTGGATTTGTTCATAAGAAGCTAATATTACCAATCCTTAAGGAATTAAATATAGATAAGAGTATCAAAGCCTCATCCTTAAGTGAAGAGAGTATCGATTCTCTTGCTCGTCTTTTAACTAGTTGGTCTTTTAAGATTATAGGAAATAAAGGATGGGGTCAGGCCCAAGTAACTGCTGGTGGAGTAAATACAACCCAGGTAGATAGCCGTACAATGGAATCCAAACTGGTGGATGGTTTATATATAATAGGAGAGTTGTTGGATGTGGATGGTGACTGTGGAGGATATAATCTTCAATGGGCTTGGTCATCAGGCTATGCTGCAGGAATTAATGCATCAAGATGAGAATAGAAATATTTCCAATTTCTTCTGAAATGTGTTATCATATTATGGTTATGATACACACTTTATGGAACTAGGAGAGTACTATGTTAGGATTAAATAATAAACTTAAAGAATTACATGAAAAGAAAACAGGGATTAAAGTATCTCTAGTAGGTGCAGGGCTTATGGGTAAGGGCTTAGTAAGTCAGATGATGCTGGTAAAAGGTATGATCCCTTCTCTTGTTGTAAGTCACAAGATATCTGATGCAGTTGAAGCATATACATTAGCTGGAATTTCCAGAGATGACATTATAGTAGCTAGAACATTAGAAGAGATAAATGTTGGAATAGAAAAAAACAAATTCGTAGTATCAGATGTAACTGAATATGCCACAAAGGCTAATCTTATTGATGTTGTTGTTGATGCAACTGGAGTTCCTAATACAGGAGCGAAAATTGCATTTGATGCAATATTGAATAAGAAACATACTGTAATGTTAAATGTTGAAGCTGATGTTGTAGTAGGACCTATCTTAAATAAATTAGCTAAAAGTGCAGGCGTTGTATATACTGGCACTGCTGGAGATGAACCAGGTAGTGTTAAGGAAATCGTTGATTTTGCTGAAGCTACAGGCTTTGAAGTATTGGCAGTTGGAAAGGGTAAAAATAATCCTATAGATTATGATGCTACTCCAGAATCAGTTAAAGAACAAGCTATGAAGTCAAAACTAAAGCCTTTAAGATTAGCTTCTTTTATAGATGGAACTAATACTATGGTTGAAATGGCCGCTATGGCCAATGCAACTGGATTTATACCAGATGTTAGAGGTGGACATGGACCTACAACAGATCCTAAAGGACTACCAAAGATATATAGTCTTAAGGAAGAAGGCGGAATTCTAAATAAATACAAGATTGTAGATTATGCACATGGTGTTGCACCTGGAGTTTTCGTTATTGTAACAACATCACTTCCTCAAGTACATCACGAGATGAGGTTCTTAAAGATGGGAGATGGTCCTAATTATGTGCTTTATAGACCTTATCATTTAACCAGTTTAGAAACTCCTATATCAATAGCTAGAGCTGCTTTATATAACGAAGCAACTATAGCACCAATATACGACAAGCCTGTTGCAGAAGTAATTACAATGGCAAAAATGGATCTTAAAAAAGGACAAAGACTTGATGGAATTGGTGAATACACTGTTATTGGAAGTATTGATACCTATGAAACTGCCAAGAGAGAAAATCTTCTACCTATAGGCTTAGTAAATGAAAATACCATTGTAAAGCAGGATATAAAGAAGGGTGAATTTATTACCTATGACATGGTAGAGCTGGACAAGAGCACAATGATCTACAAGCTAAGACAACTACAGGACTAAATATTCAGTGAACAACTAACAATGAACAGTGCACTGTGAATTGTGAATTTGCTTAGTGAATTGATAATATCCTTGACAATTGAACATTATTTAGGTTAATATAAAGGTTAGTATAATAATAAATGCATGGATAAGGACAGTAGCAAGGTTATTTAATTTAGAGAGATAATCATTTGGTGAAAGATTATTATTAATATGCTTTGTGAATATCACCTTTGAGCATGATGCCTGAAAAATAGTAAGGTATTACGTGTAGACGTTAAACTTTTTAAGTGACAGGATTTATCCTGTAATTTGGGTGGTACCGCGGAATTTTCGTCCCTAAGTCTTTTGACTTAGGGACTTTTTATGACCTAACCCGATTTAAGGAGTTTTTTCTTAAATCGATGGTAGGTCAGATGCAGACTTTCCAAATCTGTGTGAGTGATAACGAGCAAACAGATTTGTGATAAAGTCTGTAGTTTTTGTGAATTAAAAGAGAAGGAGAGATAAATTTGAAAAGGTTTAAGGAACTATCAAATGAACCTGTAAAAAATCGTGAAGGGCAGATTTCTCAGTATTGGAAAGAAATCGACCTGTTACACAGATCTGTTGAAACAAGAGATTCAAATAACCCATATATTTTCTATGAGGGACCTCCAACAGCAAACGGTAAACCAGGTATACATCACGTTATGGCTAGAACATTAAAGGATTTGACCTGTAGATATAAGACTATGAAGGGTTTCCAAGTAAAGAGAAAAGCAGGCTGGGATACTCATGGTCTTCCTGTTGAAATCGAAGTGGAGAAGCAACTAAGTCTAAAGAATAAAAAGGATATTGAAGAGTACGGAGTTGAAGCTTTTAATGAAAAGTGTAGAGAGTCTGTATTTAAGTATGAAAAGCTTTGGAGAGATATGACTGAAAGAATGGCTTATCTAATCGACTTGGATGATCCATATATAACGTTGGATAACAACTATATTGAATCTGTATGGTGGATTCTAAACAAGTTCTATAAAGAAGGATATATCTATGAAGGTCATAAGATACTTCCTTATTGTTCACGTTGCGGTACAGGTCTTGCATCCCATGAGGTTGCACAAGGCTATGAAGAAATTAAAACTGAGACAGTAATAGCAAAGTTTAAATTAGTAGGTAAGGATGAGTATTTCTTAGCTTGGACTACTACACCATGGACACTGCCTTCAAATGTTGCTCTAACAGTTAATGCTGTTGAAAAATATGTAAAGGCAAGACAAAATGATGAAATCTATTATGTGTCAAAGACCTTAGCTCCTAAAGTCTTAGGAGAGGAATATGAAGTTTTGGAAGAGATGATAGGTAAAGACTTAGAACATGTGGAATATGAGCAACTAATTCCATTTGTAAAAGCAAATGGCAAAGCTTTCTTTGTAACAGTGGCTGATTATGTAACTACAGAAGATGGTACTGGTATAGTTCATACTGCACCTGCTTTTGGTGAAGATGACTATAATACAGGAAGAAGATATGGTCTTCCAGTATTAAACCCAGTATCTGAAGAAGGAAAGTTTACTGAAACTCCATGGGTTGATAAATTCGTAATGGATGCAGATCCAGAGATAATAAGATGGTTAAAGGAAAATGGAAAACTTTATAAGAAATTTAAAGTAGATCACAATTATCCACATTGTTGGAGATGTCATACACCACTATTATATTATGCAAAGCCATCCTGGTATATAGAAGTAACTAAGATGAAGGATAAGCTTGTTGAAAACAACAACGGTGTAAACTGGTATCCAGATTATGTTGGTGAAAAGAGATTTGGAAACTGGTTAGAAAACATTAATGACTGGGCAATCTCAAGAAGCAGATACTGGGGTACTCCTCTTCCTATCTGGAGATGTGATGAATGTAATCATACTGACAGTGTAGGCTCAAAAGCTGAACTAGTAGAAAG
>CAZHLF010000160.1:0-5616 GCA_964532845.1 uncultured Tissierella sp. | reverse complement strand
CTGTCCCTTTGTCCCGCTGTTTTTTAGCATATATTCCTATCTGTTAGAATAAATATAAATAAGACAAATAGGGGGGATATATGTGAGAAAATATTTACTTGGTGGAATAGTACTTATACTTATTATTGGAGCATTGATTGTACCTAAGATTTTTAAGGGTTCAGATGGTGAAGTATCCTTCAAGACCGTTGATATGGAGGATTTACCTATGGAGGTTCAAGAAGCCCTGCCTAAGTATATAATGGAGGAAAGGGCATTGACTGCAAAGTTTCAGGATGATATTTATGTAATTGTAACCAGGGGAGAAAAGAAATCAAAAGGTTATTTTGTAGATATAGAAAACATTGTAATGGAAGAATATGGGGAGAACAAGTATGATTTAGTTGTCTATGCAAAATTTATAGACCCTAATCCAAATGAAATAGTTACACAGGAATATGATTATCCAATTATTGTGGTGAAGACAGATTTGAAGGATATGCCACAGGCAGTGCACCTTGATATTGAATATGTAGAGTAAAAAAGAAAAGCCCGAGATTCTCGGGTTTTATCTGTTGTTGTATGCTTTTAGTCCTTCTTTAAGAATATGCATAGCCTTAGTTAGTGACTGGAGGTTTAAGCAATATGAGATTCTTACTTCATCCTTACCAAGTCCCTTTGTTCCATAGAACTTCTCTGCAGGAGTAAGCATTACTGTTTCTTTATCTATATTAAAATCAGTAAGCAGCCATATTACAAAGTCCTCAGCGTTTTCAACTGGAAGCTTTGCTATTACATAGAAAGCACCAAGTGGTTTTTTGCATATTACTCCATCCATATCTTGAAGAGAATTATATACTAAATCTCTTCTTTTTGTATATTCGACAATTATTTCTTCCATATAGGAATCAGGTACATTTATCAGGTTAGCGGCAGCAACTTGTTCAACTGTTGCAACGCTTAATCTGCTTTGTCCAAGCTTTAATAGGTGAGGATAAAGTTCTTTATTTTTAGTTGCAATACATCCTATTCTTGCACCGCAAGCACTATATCTTTTTGAAATACTATCTATAAGAATTACTCTATCTTCAACTTCTTTAAAATGCGCAAAGCTTGTAAATTTTAAACCATCATAAGTAAATTCCTTATAAACCTCATCTGAGATTATGAACAGGTCATTCTCTAATGCAATATCCTTTATTAGTTCAACTTCCTCTCTTGAATAAACCTTTCCTGTTGGATTCCCTGGATTTGAAAGAAGAAATCCTTTTGTTTTTGGATTAATAAGCTTAATTATCTCTTCTTTTGATGGCAAGTTAAAGCCCTCTTCTGCTTTTGTTGTAATTGGAGTAACATTTACACCAGCAATGTTTAAAAAGCTGTAGTAGTTAGTGTAAAATGGCTCGGGAATAAGTACACTATCTCCATTATCGCATATAGACAATAGTGCAAATAATAGGGCTTCACTACCTCCATTTGTAATTATCATCTCATTTTTAGAAAAATGCATATCATGTTTTTCAAAATATTTAACGAAGGAGTCTATTAGTTCAGGTACTCCTTGAGAACTGGCATAGGACAATACATCATCATCAAAATTCTTTAATGCTTCATAATATTCCTTAGGAGTCTTAATATCAGGCTGTCCAATGTTTAAATGATATACCTTGTTTCCATTGGCTTTAGCTTGATCTGAGTAAGGGATCAACTTTCTAATAGGAGATGATTCCAGGTTTTCAATTCTTTCGGAAAATATCATTAAAATTCCTCCTTGTATTGTTGTAATGCCAACAATTAAAATAATTTTCTTTTTCTTTTGGTCTAATTAGTATGCTCTTAATTTTAATATGATACCACATTAATCTGAAAAATAAAAGAATAAGGTAATAAATAGTTTGTCACAGTAAATATAGAATGATAAGATGGAAATATACAGAAAATTAAGTTTAAGGAGGCTATTATGATTTTAAGAGCAAATGAAATGAAAGTAGAAGTACATAATGAATTTGTAGGGGGTAAAGGAACACTTACTAATACTCATTTTCTAAACAAAGAAGACTCATTTGGTACAGGAAGATTATTTGTAAAAGGCATGCTAACTCCAGGAAGCTCCATAGGATATCACACACATAAGGGAGATTTTGAAAATTACTACATACTAAGTGGGAAAGCCCTTGTAAATCATAATGGGGAAGAATTTATTATGGAACCTGGAGATTCCACCCTTTGTAAAAACGGAGAATCACATTCCCTAGAAAATATAGGAGATACAAATCTTGAGTATATTGCAATAATACTTTTTGTGAAGGAATAATTTAACATTATACTAACATCTCAATGCTATTCTTATAAAAAACATGACAAAGGGAGTGGATAATATTTGAACGCACTCAGACAAAAATTAAGGGAGGTCGTATCTGCAGTACTTCCAGTAACAGTAATAGTACTGATTTTAAACTTTACCATAGCACCAATTGGTAAGGAATTAATGGGTCGGTTTATTTTAGGTGTAATCTTCATTATCTTTGGATTGGGAATTTTCCTATTTGGTGCAGATTTGGCAATTACTCCAATAGGTCACCATATGGGAGATGCCATAACTAGAAAGAAAAATTTAGTATTATTGATCTTATCGGGAGTAATCCTGGGATTCTTTATCAATATTGCTGAGCCTGATCTTATGGTTCTAGCCAAACAGGTTAATTCAGTAACAGCAGGGGTGTTAGGTCAATGGGAATTATTAATAGTTGTTTCTATTGGTATAGGAATTATGGTTGCAATAGGTCTATTAAGAATAATATTTAAGATATCAATAAATAAACTTCTTACTATTCTATATGGAATTATATTTTTACTGGTATTAGTAGCACCAAATTCCTTTATGGGAATTGCCTTTGATTCAGGAGGAGCTACTACCGGGTCAATGACAGTACCATTTATTCTAGCTTTGGGTTTAGGTGTGGCTTCAACTCAAGGTGGAATACAAAATGAAGAAGATAGCTTTGGTTTGGTTGGAATTGCTTCAACTGGTCCAATGCTTGCAGTTTTATCAATGGCAATATTGTCTGACATTGAGTCACTAAGTGGTAGTTTGCCAAAATCTGCTTTTACAGAAGTTGGTTTAATTAGTCCATTTTTACATGAGATAATCAAAGTATCTGCAGAAGTCATCATAGCTATGATTCCTATTACAGTACTTTTTCTAATATTTCAAATTACTATTATTAAACTTCCAAAGAGACAAGTTCATAAAATAATGAAAGGTCTAATCTATACTTTAATTGGTTTTGTTTTATTTCTGACAGGAGTAAATGCAGGTTTTATGGAAACGGGAACAGCAATAGGACATGCAGTAGCATCCTTTGGAAACAACTGGATGGTTATATTAACTGGCTTTGTTTTAGGCTTTACAGTAATATTTGCGGAACCAGCAGTATATGTTTTAAATGAGCAAATAGAGACTGTAACCAGTGGACATATTAAAAGAAAAAGCATTTTATATTTCTTATCAATTGGAGTGGCATTAGCAGTTTCCCTTTCTATGGTAAGAATATTGGTACCTGGAATGCAACTTTGGCATTTGCTTGTTCCTGGCTATGCTATAGCAATAATATTAGCTCAATTTGCCCCAAAACTATTTGTAGGTATTGCTTTTGACTCAGGCGGTGTAGCATCAGGTCCAATGACTGCAACTTTTATTCTTGCATTTGCACAAGGGGTTGCTGATGCAACTCCTGGAGCAGATGTACTTTTAGATGGATTTGGAGTCATAGCCATGGTTGCCCTAACTCCATTGATAGCACTTCAGATTTTAGGACTTTTATATAAACATAAAGCATCAAAGAAGGGAGATAAAATTATATGATAGATGTATTTAACCCTAGTCAAAGAGTAATTACCTTTGCAATTGTTGATTGTGATATGGGTAGCAAGGTCTTAGAAGAGGCTAAAACAATTGGTGTTAGAGGTGGGACCATAGTATTGGGAAGAGGAACTATTAGAAATCCTATCCTGGTAAAATTAGGTATTGATGAATGCAGAAAAGAAATTCTGATGATGCTTACCCCTGCAGGGATGGAAGAAAAGCTCCATGCCCACCTTACAAAAAAATTTCACATGGAAAAACCAAATCACGGAATATTGGTATCTATTTTAGTAGATAAGGTATTTGGAATCCATGACTCATCTAATGACAATAAATTGGAAGGATGTGAGAGTATGTACGAGGTGATATTCACAATAGTTGAGAGGGGATTAGGTCAAGATGTAGTGGATGCTGCATCATCGGCGGGGTCAACAGGTGCAACAATTATAAACGCCAGGGGTTCAGGGATACATGAAAAGGAGACCTTCTTTGGAATGACTATTGAACCTGAAAAAGAAATAGTTATGATAGTCATTAGTAAGGAAAAGGTTAAAGAGGTTGTAGAAGCTATAGAATCCACTATGCATATAGATGATCCAGGAAAGGGAATTTTGTTTACCCTTGAGACACACAGAGTAACAGGTTTGTATGGTGATAAGATATAAAAAAGGGGTACCAAATAACATATATTTGGTACCCTTCTTATTTAGTTATTCAGTTGCAAAATTGTCAAAATATCCTTGGATAAGTATTACTGGTGTTCCCTTATCTCCACTTCCACTTGTTAAGTCACAAAGACTTCCCAATAAATCTGTAATTCTTCTTGGAGTAGTTCCTAAGGATTCAGCAACGCTCATAAGGTCTGATTCTTTAGAGTATATCTTTTGCTTCATAGCTTTAGTTGCTTCTTCACCGCTAAGGCCTTGAAGTTCATTATCAGCTAAATACTTGATTTTAATCTCATTTGGAAGTCCTATTAAACCATCTGTAAAACCAGGGGATACAACAGGGTCAGCTAGTTCCCATATCTTGCCTACAGGGTCCTTAAATGCTCCATCACCATATACCATAACCTCTAGCTTAACGCCAGTTTTTTCAAGAAGAATTCTTTGGATTTCTTCAACATAGTATTGAGAATTATTTGGGAATAGCTTTACTTCATCACTTGAAGCTAGATTTGACCCAAGTAATCCAAACTCAGGGTTAAATCCACTTCCATCTATGGATTCATTAAGGATCTCATCAAGTCCATAAACAATATTTGCTCCATTTTCCTTTAATATTCTCTTTATTCTTTTTCTGTCATGAATATTAGCAACTAAAACATCTTTTGTATAATCAAGTATAGTTTTTGGGTCATTTCCAAAATAAATACTTACATTTTCTCCGATTAAATCCTTATACAATTGCACATAATCAATACCTGTAAAAGGATGTATTACTTTATCGCCAAATAATTTTCTGTAATCTGCCTCTGTTAAGACATCTGTATAAGGGTTTATTTTCAACTCATCCATCTTATCAATATCCATAAGATGATTTCCCACTTCATCTGAAGGATAATTTAATAATAAATGAACTTTTCTATTACTTTTTGCAATTCCCTTTAGAAGGACAGAGAATCTGTTTCTGCTAAGGATTGGGAAGATTACACCAATTTCGTTAGGGAATTTGGATGCTACATCTTTACCGATAGCATCAACTGAAGCATAATTTCCCTGAGCCCTTGCTACTAATGACTCAGTTACTCCTATAACATCTTTTGGTTTTAG
>CAZHLF010000159.1:0-5646 GCA_964532845.1 uncultured Tissierella sp. | reverse complement strand
GAACTATTTTATAAATATATTTGTTTTCAGTTCTTTGCATATAAAATATATTTTTATAATCTTCAATATTTAGTAAGTACAGATAAAAAGTTTTATTTTTAAAATTTACTAAAATCATACTATCCTCTAATCCCTCATGAGCGTTAAAAATTATAAGATCATGGTTCTTGTTAATATATACAACATCTAAAAATTTCCCATCTAAATCAACATCAAATTCAATTTCAACATCATTTGCTAAAACAACCTTTGTAAATGAATTTGATGATTCCTTTATATAATCCATATAGATTTGTCCCTTTACTATTCGTATTAGATAAATTCCATCTGATAGTACTTCTCCTGCAACGACTTTATTATTATAAAAAGTCATAATTATCACCCCGATATAAGCTTATGACTTTTGTAACATTATTATTATAATAGAATATATTAAATTGAGGAAATTAAAACCTTGAGAGGAGGAAGTATAATGGGTTCAAAGTTTAGACCTGAAATCGATCCAGAAAATATAACTGATAGATGTTGTGATGGAAATACTGGATGTGAATGGGATGGAACTCTAAGAAATGTAGTAACAGAGCCAATCTTTGTACAAAAGGTATATGATGCTACCCTAGTACAACTACAAGCCCTAAGCACTGTTAATAATGTTAGATTTACTCCTAATCTGCCTGGAGTAGCAAGGGTATTAAGGATACTGGAAATAAGATGTAGAAGATTCTTCAATCCTGCTAATATCAGAGATCCAAGAAATCTAGTTGTAGATCCTGAAACCTTATTATCAGGTGGAGAGTTCATAAGAAAAGAGAATGGTGAGTTTGTTGAGGTAATAGGGCCAGATGGACTTAGCACTGAAAGACTGATTTATGCAGATACTTCAGAATGTGATGAAACTGGAAGAGGTACACCTGTATTTGGAACACAAAGAGTAAGATTAAGTGGTAATGTAATTATAGAGATTGATTTGCTATTGCTAGATTCCAGAGACAGAAGGGTAACATTTACTATTTCAGCTAATGTTCCAATAGCTACGATCCAAAATCCAATAATCTTAACTAACTTCTTTGAACTATGCATTCCATCAGTCTTTGATTCAGCATTTTTCCCAAGATTTACTGAGTTCTGTAATGTAAATTGCGAAACCAGACTGGGAACCAACAGCTTAACAAGAGACATAGATGTATGCCCTGAAACTGGAGAAATAAGAATAGACCTAATAATAGCTTTATGTATATCCTGTGAAAAGAAAATCATAGTTCCAGTTCAACTTTGTGTACTTTCCACTGGATTCCCTGAATTATCTCCAGAAGTATCCCCTATTTGTTCATCCTTCCCAACATTATTCCCAAGACAAATTGATGGAAGTTCGGGAGAATTAAGCCCTGGAAATAGCCCAGGTTGTGGTAGAGGAAGATTTAAGCTAGGCTTAGATAGATTTGAAGCTGAAGAAGAAGAATAGGTGCAAGAGCACCTATTCTTTTGTAAACTTTAAATAAACACCTAATTGTGTTAAAATAAACCCAGGTGATAATAATGCAAATAATAACTCAAGATGTAAATAGAGATATACACTATAATCAATATTTCTATAATAAGAAAGTATGCTTTTTAGATATAGAAACAACGGGATTAAGCAGAATATATAATTCAATCTATTTAGTTGGGATACTTTACTTCGAAAATAATAGATGGAAGCTAACACAAATTTTAGCGGATTCACTTATGGAGGAAAGTAGTTTGCTAAATGAGTTGATGGAATTTATATCTCCTTATAATGAAATAATCACTTACAATGGTGATTCCTTCGATATTCCTTTTATCAATGAAAGAGCTAAGAAATATACTCTACCTGAAATAATTTCAAAAGAATATTCAACGGACATATATAGAATAGTGAAGAATAATAAACATATCCTAAATTTGGACAACCTTAAGCTTAAGTCATTGGAAAGATATCTTGGAATATACAGAGAGGATATTTATACAGGTAAAGAATGTATTGGATTTTATTTTGATTACACTAAAACGAAGAATATTGATCAAGTTGCCAAAGTTCTTAAACATAATTTTGATGACCTATACTATATGCTGGATATTATGAAAATACTAGATAAAATCCAGGAAAAAAGAACTCTAACAATACAAGATAAAAACATAAATATAAAACTGTATATTGATACTTTAGAACAAGCTGGAGATCTCTTCATAATAAATGGAAATGTAGAAGGAAATAATGAAATCAAGCTAATTCACTATACAGATTCCTATAAAATTAGATTAGAGAGAGATAAGTTTCAACTGATACTTGAATATTCTCTTGGATTGGTAAAACCAGATGAAAAGGCCATGTATATAGATAAAAACAAAATAGTACTGTCAAAAGATGTTATTGACAGTACTATATATGATTTACCCGAGAATATAATTTTATTGAAAGTAGAATCTCAATTCTGTATTGAAAACATCAAGACTGTAATATTAGACTTAATTATGAAATCCCAAGATTAATGAATTGCCCACTTACCACACTTGTCACCGTATCTTGCAAGTGTGGTATTGTCTATTTTAATCTCTAGAACTTCACAAATATTTGAGCATCCATCACACTCAAAACCCTTTACAATATAATTATTCTTAGATAGTTCTAGACCTTTAAAGTTGGTAAAACCCTGTTCTTTTGCCCCTTTTTTACCCAATATAGCAGCTCCTATAGCACCCATTACATCATAATTCTCAGGTACTATAACCTCCTCACCTAGTTCCTCTTCAAATGCTTTCTTTATTCCTTTATTAGCAGCTACTCCACCCTGAAACATAATTGGACTTCTTATTTCCTTTCCTTTACCCATATTGCTCAGGAAATTTCTAGTTAAAGCCTGGCACAAACCTCTAATTATGTCCTCTTGATTGTGTCCTAGCTGTTGCTTATGAATCATATCCGATTCTGCAAAGACAGCACATCTTCCAGCAATTCTAACAGTATTGTTAGTTCTTAAAGCATAGTCACCAAAATCCTTGATATCAATCCCTAGTCTAATTGCCTGTCTATCAAGAAATGAACCAGTTCCTGCAGCACATACAGTATTCATAGCAAAATCAACTACAACACCATCTCTAAGAATTATAATTTTTGAATCCTGACCACCTATTTCAATTATTGTTTTTACATTGGGGGTTTTTTGCAAGGAAGCCACTGCATGTGAAGTTATCTCATTCTTAACAACATCTGAGCCAATTATAATGGATGCTAATTGTCTTCCACTACCCGTACAACCTGCACCATATATCTTATCTTTCCCTAACATTTCTTCTAGACGACTTAAGCCTGACTTTAAAATCTCTATAGGCTTTCCCTGGGTCCTAAGATATTCCTTATATATAAGCTCATCATTATCATTTATTAATACAATGTTGGTACTAACCGAACCAACATCTACTCCTAGATAATATCTCTCCAATGGTTAAATAGCCTCCCTTCTCTTCTGCAGTAGATCTACAAAGGCTTCTAATCGAGTACTAAATCCGGCTTCTCCTGTCATTTCATCAACAACCAATGTCATAATAGGAAAATCAAAATCACTCTTAACACTGCTTAAGATGCTTTTAGCTACTATTTCTGGCATACAGTTTAAAGGAAGTATTTGTATTGCGCCGTCATATCCAAGTTCCTTATAGTATATTGCACTTCCAATAGTCTCTCTGCCATGTCCTCCTACCATATCTTTAAGGTAAGGTCTTGCTAATTGAAACTTTCTATTCTCGTATTTTGAGCCAAATGGATATGATAATACATGGTGTTCTAACCACTTAGTTGGGGTAAGAGACTTATCAACTACTACTCCTAGCTCTCCAAGTTTTCTCTCAACTTCTAAATTTACAAAGGGCTCAATTATAGTGTAAATTTCTCCTATAATACCAATTTTTAAAGGATTAATATTTCTTTTGGTATCTACCTTTAATAGTTTTTCTTTTGTATCTTCTATGAGTTTTACGAATTGCTCTCCTCCGTGTACTTCAACAGCTTTTAAGTAATAGTTGTCCATTATAATATTTACTCTCTTCTTATCAATAGCAAAAGCCCTGACTTTGTTAGAAAGTTCACTTAGTTCATCAGCTAATTTAATTAAATTTAACGCTTGCCTAGATGATTTAATAAATTTTTTTGGTGATGTAGAGCCTATCAAAGTCTCAATATTTTTCATAAAATTTAAAACTCCTTCTTTATAGGATTCAAGTACAATAAACTCTACATTGTATCCTAATCTATCAAGGATATCTCTTTGAATCATTGAGTACATCCCAAATCTACATGGCCCACAACTTCCGGTTAATAAAATAGTATCAGCACCTTTATCGATACTTTCTAAGTAGTTTCCAATAAATATCTTAAAAGGCATACACATCATCTCTGGGGAGTTCTTAATACCTAGTTCCAGTGTTCTACGACTACAAACAGGAGGAGTTATAACCTCATGACCATGATCCTCAAGAAAAGCCTTGCCCGCAATATAGACATTACCTAAATGTGGAAATGTTATCTTCAAGACTATACCTCCATTTCACCATATCAATAAAGGCCTCAATCCTTGTATTAAATCCAGCCTCCCCAGTCTGTTCATCGAAAGTCATACTCATCATAGGTATATTCTCATCATTCGCTCTAGACTCAACTAGATACATCAAAACTGAATCAAGTCCACACCCAAATGCACTAACATATACAATTCCATCTATAGTCTTATTATCTAGGAGACTATAGGCCGAACCTACTACTTTTCTACCATTAGACCAGAACATTCTTTTTGACAATTTATCAGTACTTTTAGTAATATCAGCTTGTGAAATCTCATCTGGAAAGACCAATTCGAAGTCTTCTTTAGCTAATTTACTAATTAAATTCATATTTACAAAATTATCATAGATATTGTATCCATGACCAAGGATTAGAATTCGTATCTTGTTAAGTTCATAATTATCACGTTGTTTTTCCATATTATAATCAATTTCACTTCTAACCCATTCTAGTTGTGTCTTTTGAGCTTCAACACCTGCAACATAAGCTTTGTTTAACAAGGATATCTTATTAGTAAATAACTTTCCTGTTTCAATTGCAGCTGTTCTTAAGCCATTAGATCGGTTATTATCAATTTTAGGAGTAAGTAGCTTTGGTAGTGAATCAATACTATGTTCTATCATATTTGCTATTCCTAAATGCTTGGGACAACCATACTCTTTTTTATTAAGACTGTAATATCTTGGGATTAATATGTAATCTACTTTATCCTTTAGATATTCTACATGTCCATGATATATTTTAACGGGCAAACATGCTTCATCAACAGAAGTAGCAATCCCTAAATTCAATATTTCTTTATTTGTCTTACTGGATTTAATTACTTGTAAATCTAATTTAGTAAGGAAAGCTTCCCAGAATGGATAGTAATCATAATATAATAAGCCCTGTGGAAATCCAATTCTTATCATTTAATCACCTCATTCATATAGGATTAACAAAAAAGAATATTTTTAATCAAAAAAGTAAATTTCTATTATGAAAGAAATTTGCAAAAAACAAAAGCAGGTCATATAAATGACCTGCTTTTTTCTGTGGTGGGCCTTCGGGGACTCGAACCCAGGACCTAC
>CAZHLF010000158.1:0-5684 GCA_964532845.1 uncultured Tissierella sp. | reverse complement strand
CAAGGATCCCTGCTGTTCAGGATGCAGTAAAAAAACTAATTGGAAAAGATCCTCAAAAAGATATAAACCCAGATGAATGTGTAGCCATTGGTGCTGCTATTCAAGGTGGTGTTCTAAGTGGAGAAGTTAAAGATATATTGTTACTAGACGTTACACCATTATCCCTTGGAATTGAAACACTTGGTGGAGTTACTACTAGATTAATTGAAAGAAACACTACAATACCTACTAAGAAATCACAAGTTTTCTCAACTGCTTCTGATAATCAAACTTCTGTAGATATCCATGTTCTACAAGGTGAAAGACAGATGGCAAATGACAACACAACCCTTGGTAGATTCCAACTTTCTGGTATAGCACCAGCAAGAAGAGGAGTGCCTCAAATCGAAGTTACATTTGATATAGATGCTAACGGAATTGTAAATGTTAGCGCTAAGGATTTAGGTACTGGTAAAGAGCAAAAGATTACAATTTCTGGTGGAACAAAGCTATCTGACGAAGAAATCGAAAAGAAAGTTAAAGAAGCCGAAAGATTTGCGGATGAAGACAAAAAGAAAAAAGAAGCTATCGAAGTAAGAAATAACGGAGACTCATTAGTTTATCAAACTGAAAAGGCTTTAAAGGACCTTGAAGGTAAGATATCAGCTGATGAAAAATCAAAAGTAACAAATAAGCTAGAAGCCTTAAAGAAATCATTAGAATCAGAAGATGTTGAGGATATCAAAAAGAAAACTGATGATTTACAAGAAGAGTTCTATGCTATTTCACAAAAGTTATATGAGCAAACTCAGGGCTCAGAAGGTTCAGCTCCTCAGGATGATATTGTTGACGCTGATTATGAGGTTGTTGACGAAGACGATAAATAATTGTTATACTATTTAAGTAATTGCAAAGCTAAATCTATGGATTTAGCTTTGCTTATGTATTTTGGTAAAGGTTGGTGAAATGTTTGAAAGATTATTATGAGGTTCTCGGTGTTGATAAAAGCGCATCACAGGAAGAAATAAAAGGTGCCTATAGAAAATTAGCTAAAAAGTATCATCCAGATTTAAATCCTAACAACAGCGAGGCTGAACAGAATTTCAAGGAAGTAAATTCTGCTTATGAAGTTTTAAGTGATGAAGAAAAAAGAGCAAGATATGATAGATTTGGTCCAGAAGGCGTAAATGGCGCGGGTGGTGGTCAAGGATTTGGTGGTTTTGGTGATATATTTGAAGATATCTTTGATATCTTTGGAGGTGGATTCTCTGGCCAGTCTCAAGCTAGAAGAACAGGTCCACAAAGAGGCTCTGATTTAAGATATAATTTAGAAATAGAATTTGAAGAAGCTATATTCGGCGTTGAGAAGGAAATTAAAATAAGAAGAACTGAAAGTTGTTCAACATGTAATGGTTCTGGTGCAAAGCCTGGTACTCACAAGGAAACTTGTACAACTTGTCATGGTACAGGGCAAGTTAGGTATAGCCAGCAATCTCCATTTGGAACTATGATAAGAACAGCAACATGTAACCAATGTAGCGGTACTGGTGAGATAATTAAGGAAAAATGTAATACTTGTCATGGCTCAGGCACAGAAGTAAAGGATAAAAAATTAAAGGTTAAGGTTCCAGCTGGAGTAAATAATGATTCTATTATATCTATTAGAGGCGAAGGTGAAGGTGGACTTCGAGGTGGCCCTTCTGGAGACTTATATATTTATATAACGGTGAAGGAAGATGAAATATTCATTAGAGATGGCAATAATATATTCTTAAACATTCCAATTTCCTTTACTGAAGCAGCCCTTGGTGCAGAATTGGATATTCCAACATTGGAAGGTAAAGAAAAGTATACTATACCAGAAGGAACACAAACTGGTAGCAGATTTAGAATGAAGAATAGGGGCGTTCCTAATCTACGCGGTGGAGGACGTGGAGACCTTTACTTTACAGTTGATATTCAGGTTCCTAAAAAGTTAACAGAGAGACAGAGAGAAATTTTAAATCAGTTAGCTAAAGAGCAAGGTGAAGAAGTAAGAGAACAAAAGAAGTCTTTTTTTGAAAAGGTTAAGGATGCATTTAAGTAAGATATACTTAAAAAGGATGGGATAAAAAATGAAATGGATTGAAGTACTGGTTAAAACTTCTTCAGAATATGAGGAGCATGTTTCGGATTTGCTTTACAAATATGGAGCTACAGGTTTAGCAATTGAAGATCCTAATGATATAATTGCCTTTTCAAAGGAAGAAAAGGATTGGGATTTTATAGACCCCGAACTAGTAAAATTTGATTTTGATGGAATACTTATAAAGGCCTATTATGATATGGAAGATGGAGTACTAGATACAATAGAGCTTTTAAAAGATGAAATTCAAAGATATCCTCTTATGAAGGGGTTAAGTCCATTTGGAGAAATTTCCATTTCAGAGGTTGATGATCAGGGTTGGGCTGATAATTGGAAGAAATTCTTTAGAACTATTATAATAAATGATAAGATAATTATAAAGCCATCTTGGGAAGATTATGAACAAAAAGATGGGGATATTGTTATTGAACTTGATCCTGGCATGGCTTTTGGTACTGGGTCCCACGAGACTACCATGATGTGTACGGAAAGCTTAGACAAATACGTACAAAAAGATATGACTGTCTTTGATGTAGGTTGTGGTAGTGGTATTTTAGCCATTGTAGCTGCTAAACTAGGTGCAAAGAATGTAATCGCAGTTGATTTAGATGAAACATGTGTTAAGGTATCAAAAGAGAATGTTGAAAATAATAATGTATCAGAAATTGTAGATGTAAGAGAAGGAAATTTACTTGATTTTGTTCAAGGTAAAGCTGATATTGTTGTAGCTAATATCATAGCAGAAATAATCGTTGATATGACTAAAGACCTTCATAACTACCTGGATAAGGATGGAATATTTATCTGTTCAGGAATTATATCAGAAAAGGTTAAAATGGTTGAAGAAGCCTTAAGTCAAAATGGTTTTACTATTCAAGAAATTAAGGAAAATAATGGCTGGTGTTGCATCATTTCCAAAAAGTAGGTGATTGGATGCATAAATTTTTTATAGAAAAGAATCAAATAATGGGCGATAATATCACTATATTAGGAAGTGATGTTAAACATATTAAAGATGTATTAAGGCTTAGAATAAATGATCAGATTGAGATTTCCTGTGATGGGATTAACTATTTATGCCAGATAAGTTTTATTGAAAAGTCTAATATCCAGTTGAATATTAAAGATAAATGGGAAGGCAAAGCTGAATCTAAAGTGGATATCATACTTTTTCAAGGTCTTTCCAAGGGCAATAAGATGGAGTTCATATTTCAGAAGGGGACAGAAATAGGGATGAAAGATTTCTACCCCACTATAACAAATCGATCTATAGTAAAAATAAAGGATATAAATAAGGAACAAAGTAAGGTAGAACGTTGGAATGCAATTGTAGAAGAAGCTGCTAAGCAGTCTAAAAGAGACTATATTCCAAAAGTTGAAAACATTGTTAGCTTCAAAGATATGATAGAAATTCTAAAGGATAAGTCTAATATAATAGTTCCGTATGAAGATGAAAAAGTAATTACAATTAGAGAAGGACTGTCAAATTTAAGCAATGAACCTATATATATAGTAATTGGGCCTGAAGGTGGCTTTGAGAAGGAAGAAATTGAAAAGTTAAAGGAAATTGGAGCTAAAATAGTAACTCTTGGACCGAGAATACTAAGAACAGAAACAGCTGGAATCGTAACCGCTACAATAATCCTTTATGAAGTTGGAAATATAGGAGTGATTTAATGAAAACTGTTGCATTTCATACTTTAGGATGCAAGGTTAATCAATATGAAACAGAAGCCATGGAAGAGCTATTTGAGAAGAGTGGATACTCTATTGTGAATGAAGAAGAATTGGCTGATATTTATGTTATAAATACTTGTACTGTTACAAATCTATCAGATAGAAAGTCAAGACAATTTATCCGTAAATCTAAAAAGAAAAATGAGGACTCCATAATAGCAGTAGTAGGCTGTTATTCTCAGGTTGCACCTGATGAAGTAGAAAGCCTGGAAGGTGTAGATGTAATTATTGGAACCAGTGAAAGAAATAGAATCGTTGAGCTATGTGAAAAGGTTAGAATAAACCATGAAAAAATCAATATAGTTAGAGATATAAAGACATACAAAGAGTTTGAAAAAATAAAGGTAGACGAAATAAAGTCAAGAACAAGAGCAAATATTAAAATTCAGGATGGTTGTAATCAGTTTTGCTCTTATTGCATCATTCCTTATGCAAGAGGCCCAATTAGAAGTAGAGATTACGATGATATAATAGAGGAAGCCATAAAACTAAGGGACTCAGGATTTAAGGAAGTAGTTTTAACTGGAATTCACGTAGCTAGCTATGGAAAAGACAATAAAATTCCTTTAGTAAATGTTATAAGAGGAATTGCACAGATTGAAGGATTAGAAAGAATTAGACTTAGTTCACTTGAACCTACACTCATTGATGATGATTTTATGAGGTCCTTAAAAGAAATTGGAAAAGTTTGTGACCATTTTCATCTATCCTTACAAAGTGGTAGTGATTCCGTATTAAAAAGGATGAATAGAAAATATACAAGTGCATTATTTAAGGAAAAAACAGAAATAATTAGAAAATATATGCCAAATGTTGGGCTAACTACAGATATTATTGTTGGGTTTCCAGGAGAAACAGAGGAGGAATTCTCAGAAACCTATAATTTTGTTAAAGAAATAGGATTTTCCAGGATTCATGTATTCAAGTATTCACCAAGGAAGGGTACCCCTGCAGCTAAATATGAGAACCAAGTTGATGGAAATATTAAGAGTAGAAGAAGTGATGAGCTTATTAAGCTTGGAGACCAGTTAGCTAAGGAATTTATGAATAGATTTATAAATACTAATCTTAATGTTCTCTTTGAAGAGGAAAACAAGAAGATAGAGGACACATATGAAGGATATACAACTAATTACCTACGAGCTAGGGTAAAATCTAATGAATCTTTAATTGGCAATATAAAAAGTATTAGTATTATTGATATAAATAATGATATACTTATAGCTAGATAAGAAAAGCTTCCAAAGAAGCATTAGATGTAGCTTTTCTTGTTACTCATTTACGGAAAGTTCCTTTAAGTAATAGATTTAAAAGTTGGACTTTCCTATTCGTAATAAAGGTTATTATTTGGATAGGAGGTGAAGGTTTTGGATTGCTTATTTTGCAAGATAATAAATAAGGAAATTCCCTCAGACTTAATATATGAAGATGAAAAGGTAGTTGCTTTTAAGGATATAAATCCTCAGGCACCTATTCACATTCTCGTATTACCTAAGGAGCATATTGCCTCAAATAATGAGATTACTGAAGAAAATTCAAGTATTGTAGGACATGTATTTACGGTAATAAAAAAATTGGCTAAAGATAATGGACTAGAAAATGGGTACCGTATTGTGAATAATTGTGGAGAAGATGGCGGACAGTCAGTCAATCACTTGCATTTTCATCTTTTAGGCGGAAGACAAATGTTGTGGCCACCAGGTTAAAAAGCTATTGAAATAATTATATATATACTGTATAATTATCTAGTATGCAAACCTTAACCATAGAAGTATGGAAGTACTCTTGAAGTTAAGAGGGGAGGGAAGATCGATGTCAGAAATTAAGGTTGGAGAAAACGAAT
>CAZHLF010000157.1:0-5751 GCA_964532845.1 uncultured Tissierella sp. | reverse complement strand
AATTAATAGTAGCTACAATTTTTAATCAATAATTTTTTATTATATTTTTTTCTCTTAACTATTCACTATTCACTATTAGTCATTCACTAATAAGTATTTCTCCATTTATTCCTAAATTCCTTCTTTTATTACAAAAAATAAAAATAAAGTTCCAAAATAGGTGCCATATCTTCTGCCATTGGGGGGCAGGCCCCGGTGGCAGTAGTGAACGAAGTGAACGTTCCATTTTCTCAAAAAATAGGAAAAGGCGCTCAACGAGCGCCTAATACTTTCTATCTCTTATTGTGGGATTATTATTACTTGACCTGGATATATCAGGTTAGGATTCTTTAGATTGTTGTATTCAGCTAAAGCTCTCCACTCCTTGTTATATCTAAGAGCAATCTTAGATAACCAGTCACCCTTAACTACAGTGTACTTAATTTCTTCTGCTGGTGCAGGAGCTGGTTCTAGAGTTGGCTCAGGTTCTACTATAGCTTCAACTAAATAATCAACAGGAACTGGAGTGATTACTTTATCTTCCTTTATAGCTTCAACTAGAACATCTCTAATTGGTATAAATGTATCTACAATATTTCTTGCATTTTTAAAATCATATTTGTCTCCACCTGTAACTAAGAAGTCATTAGTTACTACAGTATAATAAGCTTCCATATCTAAAGGTGTTCCATCTTCTAAAGTAATTTTAGTAATTCTATTTTCGAATTCTGCATTTTTATCAAACTCTACTATTAAACCAACAAATTGTCCATTTCCTACTTCTGGGTTATAAATACCATGATCTATTGCTTTCTTTAAATCAGCACCTGTTAATTCCATAGTAACTAGTTGATTATCAAAAGGCATTATTTCGTACATATCTCCCATAGTAATTTGTCCTTGTTCTAGGGTTCTTCTTAATCCTCCACCATTTTGAATTGCAACTTGCACTCCAGTCTTATCTTTCATAACTTGTGATGACCATCTACCTAGTAATGTAACATTATCTACTTTACTTTCATGTGTGAATACTCCCGCTGCTTCACCAATAACTTCACCTAATATTGGTTCTGCCTCTGCTTTGTATGCATTAAAAAGCTCAAGTCCAGCTGGATCTGGAACTATTTCAGCTGCCTTAGCTGCTAAATCATCATATTTAGGCTCTATTGATATTACTTTTTTATTATTATCTAATTGAATTGATAGTATAGCAAGACCTCTACCATTCTTATAGCCTTGTACTACAGGAACATCATTTACTTTTCCTGCTACAGTTTGATGACTATGGCCAGTAATTATTCCATCAATACCTTCAACACTTGCTAAGTCAACTACCTTACCAGTGATTTCTTTAGTTTCTCTATTTTGAATTGAATCAAGATGAGTTAAAGCTATTATTACATCTGGTGTACCTTCCTTCGCTTTTCCATCTTTCAGGTATTGAATCCATGTTTTTGCTGCTTCTACTGGATCAGTAAATTTAAAATCTTTTACAAATTCTGCTTTTGATAGAGTTGTGGTATCCGGATGTGCTAACCCTAAAAGAGCAATTTTTATACCATCTTTTTCTACGATTTTATATGGACTTGCCCATTCTACTGGCTCCCCTGTGCTTGCATAAACAATATTTGTTGCTAAAAAGTCAAAATTTCCCTCTTCTGCCCAACCTGCGATTAACTCTGATCCCCAATCAAACTCATGATTTCCAATCGCAGAAGCAACAACACCCATTGCTTTCATCATTTCATTAACTGGCTTACCATGTGTCAAGTTTGATATTGCAGTACCTTGATAGATATCACCTGCTGATACAAATATTGTATTAGGATTTTTTTCTATCAAAGACTTAGCATAGCCTATCATTTTAGCCATACCAATATCTTTGCCTAAGTCTGTAACATTGCCGTGAAAATCATTGAAGGAAACGATATCTATGGTAGTGGTGGTTGCTTCTTCAGCAAAAACACTTACCATTGGAGTGAATAACATTCCTATTACCAATGAGAAAATCAATAATAGGTTAAAGATTTTTTTGTTTCTTAATTCCATAAAAATCCTCCTTTATTTAATTAATGTTACTGCATACTTCTATTATACCCTAATGAATACGTATTCCAACCCATAATTAAAACAAATAATGCTCAATATGTTAAGATTATTTAATATTTACAAAGATATAAAGTAAGGTTGATGTGGTATATATATACTACAAATAAATAAACATACTATAATAGGCAAAACTATCGAAAGATAGTGACGCAAAGCTTGAAATCTAAAGCCAACGCTATGATCGTTCAGCTGCTAAAATTAGCAGCTGATTTCTGTTTTTTGACCTCCACTCAATAAAATACATAACATTTTACACACTAGAATGTTAGAAACATATTCTATATTAGTGAAGAGGAGGGAAAAAGAATGAAGGCAAGAAATGTATTTATAGCAATAGTTGTAGCATTAAGCTTAATTATAGGGTATATTCCTACATTTAGCTTTGCTGTAACAGAAAAAGATTTTGATGGAAATGATAGCTTAGACTTTAAAGTAGACCCACCTAAGAGTACAACTGTTTACTTTGACTTTGACGATGAAGATGAAATCATAAGAGTAAATGGTCCAACAGATTATTGGATTGAATTTACAGTATACGATGATGGTAAGTATTTAAGTTATACTACACACAACGTACAAATAGATGAATTATCAGTTAAAGGCGGAAATGCTTACAGACTTTATAGTGGTCTAGGAAGTAGCGGTTCAGGATTTAGAGCACCGGATAATGATGGAGGAAATATTCCTCAAATATCACATTATTCATTTAATGTAACTTTGGTAACTCCACCACCTCCACCAGATCCGTTAGGTGAAATCGATGTAACAAAGATTGTAAAGGATGAAGATGATAAAGTAATACCAAATGATGATACAAGATTTGAGTTCGAGCTTTATATGTGGGTTGATGATGGATGGGATGAAGTAGATGAGGAAAGTCCATTCTATATTGATGGAAATGGAACGAAAACCATCGATGGATTGACATTAGGCAAATACAAGGTAGTAGAAGTTGATATTCCAGAAGGTTATGACCTTGATGCAGAAGTTGATTTTATCGAGGTTACCTTAACTAAGATGGATTTAGAGAAAAAAGCTGAGTTTACAAATATTATGGATGATGATACACCACCTCCACCACCAGATGACAAAGGTTCATTAATAGTTCATAAGAGGATTTTACGTCATACAGGTAGTGTAGATGCAAACCTTGGTGATGATGAGTTTACAATTAGGTTAAGTGGACCACTTCCTGTAGATAGTGATTTATATGAAGTAAGAGTTTTAACTATTAATGATGATGCAAATGGAGACAATGTAACTTTTAATGATTTACCATATGGTGATTATATACTTGAAGAAACTCATATAAATGGTGAAGCTATAGGAAATCACTCTTATCACATTCAACTACCTGGAAACAATGGCGAAATAGTTGGAAGCGATGTTGAAATCGATAGTAAGGCTACAGTAAACAGATGGCTTGTAAACCATGAAACTCCACCACCTCCACCATGGGATGGAACTATAAGGGTTAGAAAACTTATACGTGAAAACCCTAATGCAAGTGTTGCAGGGTTTGAATTTGAACTTTGGATGGATGATGAAAAAGTAGCAGGACCATTAGAGACTGATATATATGGCGAAGTAGACTTTCCTGGTCTTGCAGCTGGAACCTATGAAATTAGAGAAGTAAACACAGACTATCTAGCAGAGTATTTAGATGATAATCCAGTAACTATAGGACCAGAAATGGGAAATGAAAACGATGATGTTTGGGTAATTAGAGTTAATAACTATACTATAGATTTAGATGATATAGTTGTTAAAAAAATAGTTTCTAATGCTGATGAAGGTGATTCCTTAAGTGGATTCGTCTTTAGACTTTATAGAATTGTTGAAGAAGGTCCAGATGAGTTTGTTGGAGAAAGAACCACTGGTCCATCAGGAATAGTAGTATTTGAAGATCAACCTGATGGAGACTATGTCCTATACGAAGTTCCTAGAGCTGGCTACTTTATGGGTATAGGTGCACCAGATAGTGATGATGGTTATGAATTTTCACACTCAATTTATATGGAGTATCCAATAGAAGTAACTAATAGAAAGCTTCCTCCACCTCCAGACAGAGGATTTATTACAGTAGAAAAGATAGTTCAAACTAGATTTGGTAATGTAATTCAAGGAAACAACACACCATTCTACTTTGAACTTCACAAGAGAGTTGAAGGCAGTTGGGTATTTGAAGATGAAGGATCAATACTTGGAAATGGTACTTTAGTATTCGGTCCTCTGGATGATGGTGAATACAGAGTAAGAGAAGTTGATATAGATGATGACTTTGACCTATTCACAAGTAATAATCTAATAGTGGAAATAGAAAATGGCTCAGATGAAGATGTATCATTCATTAACAGAAGAGTACCACCTCCACCACCAGATGATGATGACGATGATCCACCACCAGATGATGACGATGATGATCCTCCTCCACCACCTCCAACACCTACACCTACACCAACTCCTGAACCAGAAGTTGTAGTAATAGAACCAGTGCCAGAAGCTCCACCAGCAGTATTGGAGGAAGTTGAAGTAGTTGAAGAGCCTGTACCAGAAGCAGCACCAGTTGCAGTACTTCCTAAGACAGGAGCAGCAGATCCATTTGCAATTAGTGGATTAGGCGGATTACTTCTAGGTCTTGGACTATTCTTAAAGAAGAAAAAAGAAGAATAGATACAGCTAATAGGTAATAGGTAATAGGTAATAGGTAATAGGTAATAGGTAATAAAGAATAAAATCGATAAGTTGATTTTACAAGAATAAATACAAAAGATGGTTCCCATTTTATTGGGGACCATCTTTTTAAGTCTTACAGCTCTTCTTTAAGAGAACCAAGTTCAACATTACCTCCTCTACTTAAAAATTATTTATGATTTTTAATAATCAAATCAGAATAAATGGAACCATCTACTATAGCCTCTATAATAAGAGGTCCATTTTGGACTAATCCATTACTTAGGGCTGTTTTTAGCTCTTCTTCATTTCTTGCTTTAATTACAGGAACTCCGAGGAAAGATTCAGCATTAAAATATTCTCCTTGGTTAACAAAGGTCGCATATTGATCCACATTTCTCCATTCTTGCTTAACCTTAATCAAGCTATAATCTTCATCTACAAATACTACGATAACTACATTGATTCCCCTTCTTCTGGCAACCATTAACTCACCACAGTTCATCAAAAATCCCCCATCTCCAGTTATACATACAACTGAAGTCTCAGGTTGGGCTAATTTTGCTCCTATGGCTGATGGTATACCAAATCCCATTGTAGACCATCCATTAGTCATAATTAATCTGCCTTTTTCATTAACCTTCCAAAGCTGACCTAAAAGGTGGGTATGGGCACCAACATCGCAAGTTAAAATACCTTCTTCCGGCAATACATCCTGTACTGCAAGAACTGCATTAGATACATTAAAGGTACCAGTATCTGGTACTAAGGCTTGGAATAGTTTTTTCTTATTTTCAACTACGACCTTTAAGTCCCAATCAAACTTTGGTAATGTGCTAGTATTTAAATAATCCACTGACTCTCCCAGGTTTCCAATAACCTCATAGGTTTCTTTATACTCCTTTGTAATGTCCAAGTCTTCAGTATCAAAGTGAACTAGAGGAACATTTGGCATCCATGATTCATAATTAAATTCTATAGAATCATAAC
>CAZHLF010000156.1:0-5771 GCA_964532845.1 uncultured Tissierella sp. | reverse complement strand
AACTGGAATATCATATTTTCAAATAAGAGGTGGTTATATGAAACGTGGCTCAACTATATTTTTAAAAGTAGCAGTTTTTCTAATTGGTATTCCTATTCTAGCTCTTTGTATATTTTTACTACCCAGTTTCGCAAGGAGTATTGGAGAGATGAAGTGGGAATATGCAAGGCTGTTTTATCCAGTATTAGCTGTTATGTATGCATCTGCAGTACCCTTTTACTATGCTCTATATCAAGCATTGAAGCTATTGAGCTTAATTGATAAAAATAAAGCTTTTTCACAAGAATCAGTTAAGGCTTTGAAGCATATAAAATACTGTGCGATTATAATTGGACTTCTATATGGGGTAGGTACAATACCAAGCTTATTTATAGTAGCCCAAAAAGATGATTCCCCAGGTCTTGGAGGACTGGCTTTAGTGATTCCATTTGGATCTATGATAATTGCTGTATTTTCTGCAGTGTTACAAAGGCTTTTGGAAGAGGTTATCATTATCAAGAAGGATAATGATCTTACGATATGAGGTGAAACTATGGCAATAATAATAAATATAGATGTAATGCTTGCTAAAAGGAAAATGAGTGTTACTGAGCTTTCTGAAAAGGTTGGAATAACCATGGCTAACCTCTCCATACTAAAAAATGGGAAGGCAAAGGCCATAAGATTTTCTACTCTTGAAGCCTTATGTAAGGCTTTGGATTGTCAACCAGGTGACATTATCGAGTATAAAGGAGAATAAATCTATGTATGATATTGTAATTGTTGGTTCAGGTCCTGCAGGCTCTACACTGGCACGTTTAATCCATAATAAGTACAAGGTTCTAATAATAGACAAAAGGGATTTAAAGAATGAAAATAGTAATAACTCATTAAATAAATGTTGTGGAGGTCTACTTTCTCCTGATGCTCAGAAGATGATTGCCAGGCTTTGACTTGTGTTACATAAGGATATTTTAGTTCATCCACAGCTTTTCGCAGTTAAGACATTGATTTAACCAACAATCTAGAAGGACTATACCAGAGATTCTATCAGAACATGGATAGGGAAAAATTTGATCGTTGGCTTGTATCCTTAATCCCTGATTCTGTAGAGAAAAAATATAACACTTTAGTTAAGAATATAAATAAAACACCTAATGGATACGAAATTTCCTCAACTTGCAATGGAGTAGAAACTATTATTAAAACTAGATTAATTGTTGGGGCAGATGGGGCTAATTCCAAGGTTAGAAAATTATTTAATAATCATAAGGAAAAACCAGATACATATGTTTCAATACAGGAATGGTTCAAATGCGAAAGTATTAGTCCCTATTATACAGCTATATTTGATGAAGAAATAAGTGATTTTTATTCCTGGATTATCCCAAAAGATGAATACATAATATTAGGCTCCGCCTTAAAGCCTAATAGCCAAGCAAGAGAGAAATTTGAAAAGCTTAAAATTAAGCTAATTAATAAAGGATATAAGTTTGAAAAGAAGATGAAAGCTGAAGGAGCATTTATATATAGGCCCAAAAAAATAGGTCAATTTTATGCAGGTGAGAATAATATTGCTTTGATTGGAGAGGCCAGTGGAGCCATTAGTCCAAGTTCTGCTGAAGGGATAAGCTATGCAATGAAGACTGCTTTATTTCTATCCCAGAGCCTTGAAGATGGATTAGATGGATTTCTCAATAGATATTATGGAATAGCTAAAAACTCCATTTATCCAAATCTTTTAATGAAAAATTTAAAATCCCCTGCAATGTACAATCCATTTCTAAGAAAGCTTGCCATTAGCTCAGGTTTATTTAGTATTAAATGATTAGTTTGACAAACAAAATACAATATTCTGTACCCATGCTTTAATTTATGTGATAAAATGAAGCTATGGGTATTATTTTTTTGGAGGGAAGGCAGATATGATGAAATGGTCATTAAAGACCCCTTATATGAAGAGAAAATTTATTATTAATAGTATTAAGGCAGGTATATTGATAATTGCACTTATTTTTGCAGCAGAAAGACTATATAACAGCCAGGAAAAGTTTCAAACTACAGCAGAGGCTCCTTCATCTTACGGGATTTTGGATGTTGGCTTTACATCAAAAGAAAAACTAAAAGAGTTTAATTATCTTGTTCAAGTTTTAGAGGAAAATTACCCGTTTTTCAAAGTAAGTGAAAGAGCTACTGGGCAAAACTGGGTTGATAATATCAATCGATACAAAAGAATCCTAAGAAATACAAAAAATGACGGGGAGTATCTAGTTGCCTTAAACAATATATTGGGTGAATTAAATGATAAAAATACCTATGTATTGACAGGAGACCAATACAAACGATTCTACAAGCACTATTATGAAAGTAGACGTCCGATTCTTCATCATGAAAGGTCTCTTATCAGATACGAGTTTGATGGAAACTTAAGCATAGATGATAATAGCAATCTAATATTTCACAATGGACCAGTTTTAGACACAAAGGTTATTTCTGATGAGCTCGCTTATATGAAGATAGATGCCATGTCCTATTATCATGTGGAAGAGGATCTGCCAAAAATAAAAGAGTTTTTAAAAGACGTAGAGGATTTTGATAAACTAGTTATTGATATAAGAGGAAATGAAGGTGGTTTTGATAATTATTGGATTAAAGTTATGGAGCTATTAGTTAAAGACAATATCCGGGCTGATTATTATTCCTTCTTCAAGCGAACTGCAAAATCAACTATGGATGTTTTTAAAATTGATGGAATAAAAACTATTAATGACCTAGACGAGTCTATACTTAGTAAGTTTCCACAAGAGATTAAAGAAGATTTTAAATTCTATAAAAAGAATACTATAGAAATAAGTCCTGTGGATGAGTTGAATTTTAAGGGGAAAATTTATATTTTAGTTGATAATGGTGTCTTTGGCTCAGCTGAGAAATTTGCTGCATTTTCAAAGGATACTGGATTTGCAACCTTAGTAGGTGATACTACTGGGGGAGGAATGACATTTGAAGAGGTACCAATGGTTAACTTAACATACGGAGGTTTTATAGTAAATTATAGCAGAGAGCTTACCATGAGTTCTGATGGTAGGATTAATATTGAGTTTGGAACAACTCCAGATATAGTCGTTGAAGATGTAAAAATAAACCAGGATTTGGGATTGGATAAATGCATACAGGCAGTATTAAATGATTAATACTTTTGCACTTTAAATTGTTTCAATTTTACTTTAATTTAAAAAATTATACTAAATATTATGGTATAAGTATAAAAATATGGTATAATTAATATGAAATAAGGAGGAGATTTTATCTCCTCTAAAGCAATGTATAGATTATTTTAAAATAAGGTATATGCCTGAGGGATATGAAAACGTTATCCTGAGGCTGACCTAAATAAAATGAGGAGGCCAAGTATGAAAATTTTTGATTACTTAGAGGAACATGATTATGAGCAGTTGGTATTCTGTCAGGACAAAAAGACTGGATTGAAGGCTATCATCTGTATACATGATACAACGCTAGGACCAGCTCTTGGGGGAACTAGAATATGGAACTACGAATCAGAAGAAGAAGCTATAATAGATGCCTTAAGACTTGGACGAGGAATGACATATAAAAATGCTGCTGCTGGCCTTAACCTCGGTGGTGGAAAAACAGTTATAATGGGAGATCCTGCTAAGTTAAAGAGTGAGCAGTTCTTTAGAGCCTTTGGTAGATTTGTAGAGGGATTAAATGGCAGATACATAACTGCAGAAGATATGAATACTACTACTCAGGATATGGAATATATTCATTATGAAACAGATTTTGTAACTGGTCTAGAAGGTAAGAGTGGAAATCCTTCACCTGTAACAGCTTACGGAGTATTTAGAGGTATATTAGCTGCTGTAAATGAAGTATATGGAAGTGATGATTTAACAGGAAAGGTAGTAGCAGTGCAGGGTTTAGGTTCAGTTGGATATACTACATGTAAGTACCTCCATGAAGCAGGAGCTAAGTTATATGTAACTGATATCAGAAAAGAAAGCATTGATAGAGCTGTTAACGACTTTGGAGCAACTGCGGTAGCACCTGATGAAATTTATTCAGTTGAATGTGACATATTTGCACCATGCGCAATGGGGGCAATAATAAACGACTTTACAGTTGAAAAATTAAAGTGTAAGATAGTTGCAGGTTCAGCTAATAACCAGCTTGCTGAAGAAAGACATGGAGATATACTAAAGGATAAGGATATTCTTTATGTTCCTGATTTTGTTATAAACAGTGGTGGGGTAATAAATGTATTTGAAGAGATAAGAGGCTACAACAAGGAAAGAGCCATGAAGGGTGCATCAAATATCTATAACGCATGTAAAAAAGTATTTGAAATTGCCAAGAGAGATAATATTCCTACTTACAAGGCGGCTGAGAGAATGGCTGAGGATAGAATTGAAGCTATTGGAAGTGTAAATTCTATTTATGTTAGAAAGTAAATTTTAACTGAATTTTTTATAGGTGATAAAATGAGCAAGATTTACCAGTTTGAAGCAGAAATAAAAAAGGTGCCTGATATTGATGGCGCATATATTGAAATACCTTTTGATGTAAAGGCTGAATTTGGAAAAGGTAGAGTTCCAGTTACAGCAACCTTTGATGGTGAACCTTATGATGGAAGTCTTGTAAAAATGAAGACCCCATGCCATATCATAGGTATTAGAAAAGAAATAAGAGCAAAAATTGGAAAGCAACCAGGGGATACAATAAAAGTAACCTTAGTTGAAAGAGAAAAGAAGTAAAAATAGAAGCCAGGAAATCTGAAGATTTCCTGGCTTTTAAAGCATTGGGGACGGTTCTTTTTGCCTAAATTAATATTTTATAAACTTAGAACCATCTACATTACAAATTGAACATTTTTCTGGAACATATTTTTCAATGTTTCCACAAACTGGACATAGGTAGTAGAATACTTCTTCTTTGTTTTCAATATTTTCTAAAGCTTCAGCATACAATCTTGCATGTACTTTCTCAGCTTCCATAGCATATTTAAATGTAGTAACTGCAGATTTGTTGTTTTCTTCTTCCGCAAGGGCTAAGAATGGTGGATACATGCTTTCAAATTCATATGTTTCACCATTTACTGCATCTTGTAGATTTTCAGCCGTAGATAAAAGCTTTCCAGCTGACCTTAAGTGAGCTGCAGCATGTAGAGCCTCAGCATCTGAAGCTGCCTTGAATAATTTTGCTGCATTGATATGTCCTTCTTGTTCTGCCTTCTTTGAGTACGATAAGTACTTTCTATTTGCTTGTGACTCACCTGCGAATGCATCCATTAAGTTTTTGATTAGTTGTTCTGACATATTAACTCCTCCTAGTTTTCTTGGCTATTGCCTAATTTTTTTGTACTACAGCTAGGGCAAATTCCCTTTAAATATAAGTCTTTATCTCTTACCTTAAAGTCCTTTAAATCATCTGAAATGAACTCATCCACCTTAATATGAAAATCATAAATATTACCACATACATCACATTTAAAATGACCATGGTCATCTGTAACGATGTCGTACTTAGTTTCATTATCTGAGATGTTTAAAGCCTTGACTATACCAGCCTCTGACAATGCATTTAATGTATTATAAATTGTAGTCTTAGACAGAGTTGGAATCTCCTTATGCAAATCTATATAAATTTGATCTACAGTAGGGTGGGTTCTGTTATGAATCATATATTCCAAAACCTTTAGTCTTTGATGTGACAGACGAATATTCTTTATCTTTAGCTCGTTTGCTAAGTCATTAAAATCAACCTTCATATTG
>CAZHLF010000155.1:0-5802 GCA_964532845.1 uncultured Tissierella sp. | reverse complement strand
GACCGCTGATGAAAATTAGTATGGCGTGGTGTTGCCTACCTTATGAGCTTTATACTATGATGAGGTATCTCCAATACAATACATTGCAAAGAAATGGACTTGTTCATTTTGACTCTTGGGCAAGTACCTTTGGAGAAACAGCAACTGCCATTGAGCTTGCACCTGAAGGAACGGGATACCGAGCAAGGACGAGGTTTTCTAAATTCTTTAATCTACCTGAACTTATGGCAATGTTCAAAGAAGTGGCAGATATTAAAACAGCTGACCAGTTAAACCTACCTATCCCTAAGGCAAATTATCATACCATTGCAGTAAAGCCTACAGAAATACAGGAAGAAATGGTAAAGGATCTATCTGACAGAGCTGCTGACATTAATGCAAACAAAGTTGACCCCTCTGTAGATAATATGTTGAAGGTGACTTCTGATGGGAGAAAGCTAGGACTAGACCAACGCATTATTAATCCACTTCTTCCTGATGATGAAAATAGCAAGGTAAATGCCTGTATTAATAATATCTATAAGATTTGGGATAAGGGTACATCGGAAAAGTTAACTCAGCTTGTTTTCTGCGATATATCTACTCCCAAAGGTAGAACAGCACAGGGACAAAGGGTGGCAGAGGGAGGAAGTAAAACCATTAATGGTACAGAGTTTTATGCTTTGGAAGATGGTTTATCTCAAGATGAAGATACCTATACTGCTACATTTAACGTCTATGATGATATACGGGACAAGTTGATTAAAAAAGGTGTACCTAACCATGAAGTAGCCTTTATCCATGAGGCAAATACAGAAGTAAGAAAAAAGGAACTCTTTGCTAAGGTGCGTAGTGGTGATGTCCGTGTACTTATTGGTAGTACCCAGAAATGCGGGGCAGGAACGAATATTCAAGACCGCCTTGTGGCACTTCATGACCTTGACTGCCCTTGGCGACCAGGAGACTTAACACAACGTGCAGGAAGAATTGAAAGACAGGGTAATATGAATGATGAAGTAGATATTTATCGTTATGTAACAGAATCAACATTCGATTCTTACCTCTGGCAAACCGTAGAAAACAAGCAAAAATTCATCTCACAGATTATGACCTCAAAAAGTCCTGTCCGCTCCTGCGAAGATGTAGATGAAGCCGCATTATCCTATGCAGAAATTAAAGCCCTTTGTGCCGGAAATCCAAAAATCAAGGAAAAGATGGATTTGGATATTGATGTGGCAAAACTAAAGCTTTTAAAGGCAAATCATCAGAGTAACCAGTACCGCTTGGAGGACAATCTACTAAAATACTTCCCTGAAAATATTGAGAAGAATAAAAGCTTTATCAAAGGTTTTGAGCAGGACTTAAAAACTCTTTCAGAATATACTCCGGCTGAAGGTGAATTTCTACCCATGATAATTAAAGGCAATACCTTTATAGATAAGGACAAAGCAGGAATAGCGTTACTTGAAGCCTGTAAAGAAGTAAAAGGCAAAGACCCGATGGAAATCGGTAGTTACAAGGGCTTTACTATGTATCTATCCTATGATGGTTTTTATAATGAGTTTCAACTTAATTTAAAGGGAGCAATGAGTCATGTGGCAAAGCTGGGTACAGATGCAAGGGGTAATTTAACTCGTATTGATAATGTTCTTGGAACTATGCCTGATAGAATAAAAAAGGTTACAGATCAGCTTGATAATCTCTATAAACAGCAAGAGGCAGCAAAGTCAGAGATTGGTAAGCCATTCCCCCAAGAGCAGGAGCTAAAGGACAAAATTTCACGACTTGCTGTACTTGATTCCGAGTTAAATATGGGAGTAGGTGTTTCTGTATCACAGGAACAGCCTGATAGAGAGGTTTCCAAAGGAGAACGCAACTCTGTATTAGAAAGCTTAAAGCAGCCCTCACAGGCAAGCAGAGAGTTCAAAGAAAAGCAAGGGAAACATTTGGAGGTGAGATAATGGCAAATCGCAAAAGAAATGTTCAGCTACACTTTATGGTAACGGAGCGTGAACGCAGTTTAATAGATGAAAAGATGGCACAGCTTGGTACAAAGAATATGGGAGCCTACCTTCGCAAAATGGCTGTAGATGGCTATGTTATCCATCTTGATTTATCGGATATACGAGAGCTTGTTTCTCTCCTTAGACGTACAGGCAATAATCTGAATCAACTGACAAAACGGGTACATGAAACAGGAAATATTTATAAAGAAGATATAGAAGATTTAAGACAAAGTTACGATAAATTATGGGATATGGCGGGGGAAATACTCTCCCGTCTTTCTTCTATTTAAAAATTATATAATTTGTATATTTGTAAAATAGACAATATTTGTTGCTTGTGGTATCTTCTAATTATATAAAACGGTTTAAAATTTTTAAGGAGGTAAGTTATGCGAATATTACTTAAAATTTTGGTTTTTCCAATTACATTGATACTTACAGTACTTATATTGTTTTTAGATTTTATTTGCCTGTTCTCAACCGCTGTTCTGTCAATATTGTCCTTTGTAATATTCATGATTGCACTTGGAACGATTTTTATTTTAAGAGAAACTTCAGAGGGAATAAAAATTATTGTGCTAGCATATCTAATAAGCCCATACGGAATACCCATGTTTGCGGCATGGCTGATAGCAAAGATAGAAGGATTAAATGACTTGCTGAAATCAATGTAAAAGAAATGGAATAAGGGCGAAAGCATCTTAAGGCTTTCTCCCTTAACGGATACACAGCAGGAGTATCAGCGGAAAGCAAGGGCGGCGTAGCCGTTTATCTTGACCCTTGATTTTTGATGGGACACCTGCTATCTTTCTTTTGTTGATGTTTTAGCAGTGTGTAGATATAATTGTAATATAGTAGATAAATAGGAATTTGCCGTGGGCTAAATTCTGATTGTTTATATAAATGTAGGAGGAATCAAAGATGGATGACAATAATAAGATTAGCAATAAAGATTTACAAGGGAATAACCCGGATGATGAAGATATAGATATGAGTGAGACAAACGAAACAAATTATACAGGCTTTCTTTTGCCTATAGGTATTGGGCTGGGTGTTTCGTTTGGAATCGCATTCGATAATTTAGCCATAGGTATTTCCTTTGGAGTTGCTCTTGGTTTAGTGGTTGGTGCAGCCGTTGACTCTGCAAAAAAGAAAAAATAGGAAATAGCAGTAGAAATATTTTTTGTACAGAAAAGTTTGATATTATAGATGCAGGCTTTAACATAATCCACGTAGACCAACAGGAATTTGACGAAATGCTTATACAAATCCCGTTGTTACATACAGTAACAGCGATGACAAAGAGCGTTTCATGTGTGTTACGTTACCATGTGGCATAATGTAATTGCCCAAACGGGACAAATATTATTTGGAGGTAAATATGGAAAACATTAAAACATTTGGCAGAAAACTTAAAGATGTGCGAAAAATAAACGGTTTCTCGCAAGAGGAACTTGCTCAGAGACTATGTGTGTCAAGAGCTGCTGTCGCAAAATGGGAATCTGAACGCGGGATGCCAGATATTGAGAATCTAAAAGCGATTTCTGGTTTGCTCGGTGTAAGTATCGATTATTTGGTCTCGGATGAATCTGCTCCTGTCGGAAATATATTGAAGCAAGCAATAACCCTTTCTGAATATCCGTTGCCTAAAGGAAACGGACTCAGGGAGGATGCACCTGTTCTCGAATATTATTCTATGGCAGATTCAATTTGGGAATTATCAAGAGAGAGAAGGATGACATTAAAAGAAAAAATTACTGACTATGTTGTGCTGCCTGGACTAAATTATACGATAGATCATTGGCGCGATACGAGTAAATACTACCTTGTAAATCAGAATAATATGCAGTTTCTTGTTAATGTAACGAGTGATTACGTTATATCACAACGACTGGTATTTCCTATTGCTGAACATTCGTTTGAAATCAGTGAACAGATATATACGAAAACAAAGCGTAAGCTTAAATAATTGTGCCATATGATAAACATTGATATCGATAAATTCCAATAAGTGGAGATGATATATAAGCAAGAAAACAGGAAATTGTAGTGCAGATATATTTATAAATTTAAATGATAAGGATAATCTGATTATGGAGAGAACGCAAATGGAATTGAAATATATTGTAGAATCATTTATCAATAAAGCCTCGGAGGGTAGCTACTGGGATTTTAAGCAAAGCTGGCACAGTAACAATGCAGAATTACTTAAAGATATTATTTGTATGGCTAACAACACAACTATTGATATGCAAGATGGATATATCATATTTGGTATTGAGGATAGTACGTTTAACATTACTGGTGTCTCACAAGATAGTAACCGTAAAAACCAAGAAAATATTATTGGATTTCTTAGTTCTCAAGCTTGGTCAGGAGAGGAAATCCCCAATGTAGATGTACAAACTGTAGAAATTAGTGGAAAAGAAGTTGATGTGCTTATAATTTACAATATTGACGTTACGCCGTATTATTTATTGAAGGATTATTCAAAAACTATTGATTCTAGGAGAAATAAGACGATTATCCGTGCAGGTGTGATTTATAGTAGAGTTGGAGATAGAAATACAAGTTCAGCGGAGTGTGCTACTAAGCAGGCAGCAGAGTTCTTGTGGAAAAAGCGATTTGGATTGGTTGGGTCAGATGATTTTAAGGTTGTCAAACGTCTAGAAGATGTGGATAGTTGGTATTCGACTGACGATTATGACACATTTTACAATAGTCAATATGGTGACATTACAATTGAGCGAGATAGTAATTATAACCTTGAAGTTAAAATAGGCAAAGGTAGAGGAGAGACTGGCATTTGGGTAATGGATTTTCCATATTTGTTTACCGATATATTTAATTGGAACATAGGGGAAGGAGAAGTAGGTAGGAGAGCAAAATGGGATATCTTTTTAAATGGTAGAAAATTAAGCATTTCGCTTTATGGAGTCCAAGCCACAAGACAAACTTATTACCACATTGAGCCAAAGACATACTGGAATAGCGAATTAGGGATATATCTTAATGATATTAGCAGTTCAATCAAGTACTATGCTTATATACAAGATAGCATTGAACTTCTTGCATACAACCTCTTTATTACTAAGCAATGTTACCAAGATAATCAAATAGTATACAATAAAGCATTTACGGTTATACCAATATTTGAGAGCGAACAAGAACATAGTGAATTTATGAGCTATGTTAATATGCACAAGGATGACTTTACAGCTGCTGTTGAGACACAGAGTCTAGACGAGATGTTTCCTACTTATTCGAAAACTGTTACTACAGTTATTGTTTATAAATTAGGAAAAACATTAGTTCAATGGCTTGATCAGTGGAGACAACGATAATTGAGTATAACATTGTTTACTGATAAGGAGTTACTATAGGGTAGCTCTTTTTTTATGTCATAAAGGAGGTGCTTTCATGGCAACTACACGATTAATATCCATGCATAAAAACAAAGGAAAATCTGTTGCTAGCTGTCTTGCAGACCGGATAGATTATGCATTAAATCCTGAAAAAACTAATGATGGTAAATACATCAGTTCTTACGAATGCGACCCCAAAACAATAAAGGGTGAATTTCTTTTATCTAAGAAAATCTACTCTGATATTACAGGCAGGGAACAAACAAATGATGTAATAGCTTATCAAATACGACAGTCTTTTAAACCAGGTGAGGTTACACCAGAGCTTGCCAATAAAATTGGCTATAACTTAGCCTTAAAGTTTACTAAAGGAAATCATGGATTTATTGTAGCTACTCATATAGATAAAGCTCATATTCACAACCATATTATATATAATTCTACCTCTTTAG
>CAZHLF010000154.1:0-5826 GCA_964532845.1 uncultured Tissierella sp. | reverse complement strand
CCTCATTTACCTTCCCTCTTGAGGAAAGTTTAAGCATTTCCTCGCTAACTCTTGTTGTTCTATTTTCTACTTCCTTCACTATTAAAGTATTAAACTCTAAAGCGTCTTCAATGCTATTCTTGAAATAATGAGATAAATATATATTTGAAATCATTAGTCCACAAATAAAGTCATCCATAGAAGGGGTAAGGCCTTTTCCAAAGCCGATAATCCCTTTTGCAAGCTGGGATATCTGATCCTCTTTAAAGTAAAATCCATCAATAAACTTAAGGAATATTCTACTTATAAAATGGAAGTATTCATCATAATTGTAGCTTTTATTAGCAAAAGACTTAAAGCCATCATAATGTTGATTTAATGTATTAAAAAGAGGAGGAAAACAAGTATTATTCCTCAATAAATATTCTCCAATAATATCCAATTTTCTTAAAAATGTTTCTTTTTCCTCGGGTATGTATGAAAATATTGGGTTTGAATCCCAAGAATGCGCTGTATCTATATTTATATTAATATTTAAATCCTCAAACAGAATATATCCCTGATTAAGTGAGATCTTCATATCTCTTTCTATTCCATAATCTAAAAAAGATGCGCTATTGAAAAGTCTAATCGAATTTGGTGATATGGGCTTATTGTTACTTAGAATTGTTATAAAGTGGTTATTATCAATTAATAGATTTACCGCCTTATGAAACACAGAATGTACTACTCCAGTGAGGTTTTTATCTTTTAGTTTTCTTTCAAGATCAATACAAATGCTTTCAGCTATCATATTTATACCTCTCTAAATGGTTACTTAATTCTATTCTATCATTAATTTCTGATAAAATCTTCCAAAATAAAAACGTTTTCTTTGTTAATAAGTACTAAAAAGAACCCATCATATTGATGGGTTCTCTTATTGTAATAGTAATTAGTCACTAAATTAATGATTACTTTTCCTTAGTCAAGTTTTGAAGTAAGGTTACTGCAGCATATATAGCAATTATTACTACAAAAATGGCAGCCATACCCTTTACCATTAGTTCAAGGGACAAAAAGAAGTTCATGTTCATGTCCTTACCTCCTATAATAATCTTGGTATCAGGTTAATAATAACTCCACCTGCTATTACAGATGCAATTTGTCCTGATACATTAGCACCAACTGCATGCATCAACAGATGGTTTTGAGAATCCGCTTCAAGTCCCATCTTTTGAATTACTCTGGCCGACATTGGGAAAGCAGATATTCCTGCTGCTCCAATCATTGGATTTACCTTTTCCTTGCTAAATAAGTTCAATAGCTTAGCAAACAATACTCCAGCAATTGAGTCAAATACAAAGGCTACTAAACCTAATCCCATAATAAGCATTGTATCCCATCTAACAAAAGTCTCTGCAGTCATACTTGCTGAAATAGTAATTCCAAGTAAAAGAGTAATCAAGTTAGCAAGGGCATTTTGTGCTGTATCTGATAAGGAGTTTAAAACTCCACATTCTCTAACCAAGTTACCAAACATTAAGAATCCAACTAATGCAATTGATGCCGGTGCAACTAAACCAGCTATTATAGTTACAATAATTGGGAATAAAATCCTAGTTTTCTTTGTAACGCTTTTTGGATTGTATTTCATTCTCATAGCTCTTTCCTTCTTTGTCGTTACCAATTTAATAGCAAAAGGTTGAATAATCGGTACTAAAGCCATATAAGAATATGCTGCAACTGCAATAGGTCCTATGTAATTACTACCTAAAACTTGTGATACAAGAATTGATGTAGGTCCATCTGCTGCTCCAATAATTCCGATGGATGCTGCATCCGTAAGGTTAAATCCCAAAGCTGTGGCTAATGTAATAGTAGCAAAGATACCAAATTGTGCTGCTGCTCCGAACAATAAAAGCTTTGGATTTGATAACAATGGGCCAAAGTCTATCATAGCTCCAATACCAATAAATAATAAAAGCGGCATCATTTCAGATGATTCAATACCCACTTCAAATAACCAGTCTATAATTCCTGTAACCTCTCCAATTCCTGTTAAAGTCTGAGTTAAAACCCCGGACATTGGGATGTTAACAAGGATTGCACCAAAGCCCATTGGCATTAGAAGTGATGGTTCAAGGTTCTTTACAATGGCTAAGTAGATCAATACTACCCCTACCATCATCATGAGTATTTGCTGCCAAGTAATCGATAAAATACCCTCAATTAAGAAATCCACATGCAACTCCCCCTATTTTTTACTTGTGTGCATTCAATAAATTTATGTAAATTTTGAATGTAACCTATTTAGTTTACAAGTCCTTTGTATCTTTCTATATTATTATCTGATAAAAACTCGTAGGCATCATTAATTTCTTGAAATTTCTTTGTTGCATCACTAGCCTTATTTATATCAGGATGATATTCTTTTGCCTTTTTTCTGTAGGCAAGCTTTATCTGATATTTATCAGCATTATATCCAATACCTAATAAGTCACAGCTTTTCTCAAACTTAGTCTTGAATTCTGTAGTTGGGTTAACATAAGTTTGTCCACCATAGTTTCCATTATAGCCTCCACCATTGTACCCTCCGCCATAATATCCTCCACTATGTTGAGAATTTTGGTACTCATTCCATTGCCTAAATCGCTCTTCCCATTGCCTTTGCTGTTCTCTTTGTCTATCCTGTTGTTCTTTTCTTCTCTTTTCCTCTTCCATCTTTTTATATCTGTGTCCATATTCATTAAAGGTATTAAAGGAAGCTTTTTTACCTTTTCTTAAAGACTCTGCTCTGTCATAAAGAAACTCTGTCACCATGTACTTTATGTACTTTAAAAATGAAACAAATGAAGTTCCAAGAATTGGGAAAATTATAAAGAACAAAATTATTAAAAGAGTTACTGGATTAAATAATAGAAATAAACTATATGGACCCATAAGTACTAGAAACAAGCATCCTCCTGCACCAAGCAAAGCTGCAATCCCCCTTGCTATCCCTGATACCAGTGAGATTATAAATTCAATTACTGCAATTAAAGCATTAAGTATAAATGAGATGCCTTCTGTTAACCAATATAGGATTCCTCCCAATGCCTTTTTAAAAATATTCATCTGCATTACTCCTTGCAATCTTACGATTGAAAATTAGGCTAATTATTAAGCCTAATTTATATTCTACCAAAATTACAGTTGTAATTATACTATATTTGTCTCTATTATTAGGAAAGTTCTAAATTTTTTTAGAACTTTCTTTTATTCTAGCAAAAAAACAGGTTTAAATTTTACAATCTAAACCTGTTCCTTTTATTAATATTTAACAAACATAAGAACTTAATCTATACTTAATAATATAATTTCTGCCTTCAACTTTTACTCTATCACTTCTACATATAGAGCCTTAACCCACAAAAGTTTTGACAAACTAATAGAAATCTGACTACTTTCAGAAACTTGTTTATCAACAAACAAGGAGATATCATAATAGTTCTTAAGCGAGTATAATGATTTGTCTTTAGGACTACTTATCGATATACTTGGTCTTGGAGCTGCAACTCCACAGCACCCAGCAATTTTACCTGTAGTAATAAATACTTCGCCACCATTTTGAGATATATATTTATCTGCTTCTGGGGATATTTCTATTTTCATTTTGCACCACCATACAAACTACTTTCCATTTACATCTATTGCTCTGTCCAAAAACTCCTTTGGTAACTCAATACCAAACTTATTCATAACCTTTGAATTTATATAAAGACTACTTTCTTGGATAACTTCATAATCGATTTCGTCTGCTTTCATTTCACCTTTAAGAATTTTGGCTGCCATTCTTCCTGTTTGCTTACCTAATTCAACATATTCAATTCCTTCAGCAGCAATACTTCCTAGTTTAACCTGCTCTATTTCACTTCCAAATACTGGAATATTCTTTTCATTTGCTTTTGATAATATAAGTGGCAAGGAGCCAACAACTGTATTATCAAGAAGATTAGTCATAGCATCTACCTCAGGTAATATTTTATCCATTACCATTGGAATATCTGTTGAAGTATTTATCCCCATATCTATTATATCAAAGCCATACTTTTCTGATAAGTACTTGTATTCCTCTATTACAGAAACAGAGTTTACTTCACTTGTTGTAAATAGTATACCTATGTTTTTAGCTTCTGGAAGCATAGCTCTTATAAGCTTTAGTTGAGCCTCTACAGGTAGTTTGTCACTTGTTCCCGTAATGTTCCCTTCCACTATCTCTGCTATTTCAGGATCTGTTACAGCTGTAAATACTACAGGAATATCAGTATCCCTTGCTACATTATAAGCACTTTGAGCCATAGGAGTTGCAATAGCCGCCATTAAATCTACTTTCTTACTCTTAAAATTTTGAAATATTTGATTTGCGATGCTCACATCAAACTGCGCATTTCCTTCGATTATATTTAGATTTTCTCCTTCAACAAAGCCTTCTTCTGCAAGACCTAGTTTAAAACCTTCTCTACAATTATCCAGAGAACCATGTTCGCCAAATTGACCAATTCCAACAGTATAAATCTTCTTACCATTTTCTAAAGCCTGAGTCGGTCCTGCACAACCTGATAAAAACACCCCAATTGCAATTATTAATAAAACTGAACTAAATATTCTTTTCATTTTCATTCTCCTTTGTTTTTTATTTTTTTACTCTAATAAGCACCACCAACCACTATCCATAAAACCATCTCCTTTATATTCAGTTGACAATTGACTGATAAACAAACTAAGAGATATGCACAAAATATAAAATCACTATTTTGCCATCCTGCTTAAGTTGACAATTGACAATTACTTATAGTCTAGTCTTCAAAGCAAACGAGATGCCTCAACTTCCTCAACATGATATAGATATTGTCATCCTGAGTCGTACTGTATTAGCTTTACTTTCGAAGGATTTCGGGTTTACCGTCTGACAAAAAACAAAAGTCCCAAGTATTTGTGTATACAAATACTTGGGACGAATAATCTTCGCGGTACCACCCAATTTGACTAAAAACTAGTCCACTTATCTCGCATACTATTATATGCGGCGCTATGTTAACGGATGCGTTCCCCGTCAGCTCCTACAATAATTTCGGGCTGCCCTCGAAAGTCCATTCAACAATAGCTATATATCGCATTCACACCACCTGCGACTCTCTTTAATATAGATTTAGTGTCTACTACTCTTTCTCATAGGTTTAAGTTTTAATTTCTTTACATCATACTTCATCCATTTAAAATATGCAAGTCTTTTTTATTCTTGATTTAAAATTCTTTTTAAGAATTCCCTAGTTCTTTCTTGTTTTGGACTATTGAAAATCTGTTCAGGAGAGCCTTGTTCAGCTATTACCCCTTGGTCCATAAATACTACTCTGTCAGATACATCCCTTGCAAATGCCATCTCATGGGTAACTATAAGCATAGTCATACCTGATTCTGCCAAGTCCTTCATTACCTTTAAAACTTCTCCTACCATTTCTGGATCTAGTGCAGAGGTTGGTTCGTCAAAAAGCATTACATCAGGTTCCATGGACAGTGCTCTAGCAATGGCAACACGCTGCTTTTGACCACCCGAAAGCTGCTTAGGCTTTGCATTGATGAAATTCGCCATTCCTACATTTTTTAAGTGTTTTATAGCAACTTCCTCTGCTTCTTCTTTGCTTCTTTTTAATACCTTTATCTGCCCAACAGTACAATTACTTAATACATCGTGATTATCAAAAAGATTGAATTGCTGAAATACCATACCTAGTTTGGTTCTATAGCTATAGATATTATGCTTATCATCTAATATATTTTCACCATTATATATGATTTCACCACTTGTAGGCTTTTCTAATAGGTTTA
>CAZHLF010000153.1:2378-5879 GCA_964532845.1 uncultured Tissierella sp. | reverse complement strand
ATGATTCTATCAGGAATTAATTTTTCTCTATATCATATGGGATATAAGGGTAGAATAAAAGATGTATTTAAGGATGAGGAGCTGAGATTATATCTTATAATAATCGGAATTGCAGTTTTAGCTATAACTTTAAACCTATTTTTTACAAGCTATGATAGTATAGGATTAGCTCTAAGGGATGCATATTTTCAGGTAAGTTCTATTATGACAACTACAGGCTATGCAACAGTAGATTTTGACATGTGGCCTACTTTTAGTAAGGGCATATTGTTACTACTTATGTTTATAGGAGCAAGTGCGGGCTCTACTGCAGGAGGAATGAAGGTTATTCGTATATTAGTTATGCTAAAAATGATAAAAAGAGAGGTTGGTAAATCATTTCATCCTAGAGCCATGATGCCTATTAAGATTAATGGAAAAATAATGCAAAATGAAACAGTTTCAGGTATAGTTAGTTTTCTTGCATTGTATTTGTTGGTATTTGTTATTTCTTCTTTATTAATAATGCTTGAAGGTGTAAATATAGAAAGTGCAATTTCATCTGTTGCAGCTACTCTTGGCAACATTGGACCTGGACTTGATTTTGTAGGACCTAGCAAAAATTTTGCATTTTATTCTTATCCTTCTAAGATTTTACTTACTTTACTTATGCTACTTGGTAGATTGGAATTGTTTACAATAATCGGTCTGATTTCTCCGAAAAGCTGGAGAAGAGAAGTGTAGAAAGAGGTGATTAAATGTCTGAAATATTTAAAAATAGTTGGAATGATCTTTTGAAAGATGAGCTTGAGAAGGATTATTACAAGAACTTAAGGTCATTTCTATTAGAGGAATACAAAACTAAGGTAATCTTTCCTAATGCTTATGACATATATAATGCCCTTCATTATACTGACTACAAGGATGTAAAGGCTGTAATACTAGGCCAAGACCCTTACCATGGACCAAATCAAGCCCATGGACTTGCCTTTTCAGTGAAGCCTGGGGTTAGGATACCTCCTTCATTACTTAATATGTACAAAGAGCTTAGAACAGATATAGGATGCTATATGCCTAATAATGGATACTTGGAAAAATGGGCTAGACAAGGAGTACTATTACTAAATACAGCCCTTACTGTAAGACAGGCTGAAGCCAACTCACATAAGAAAATTGGCTGGGAAATCTTTACAGACCATATAATTGAACTATTAAATGAAAGAGAAGATCCTATAGTTTTCATTCTTTGGGGGAACAATGCAATAAGCAAAGAAAAGCTTATTACCAATAAAAATCATTATATAATAAAGTCAGTACATCCAAGCCCACTATCAGCTTCCAGAGGCTTCTTTGGTTCAAAACCATTTTCTAAAACAAATGAATTTTTAAAAAGTATTGGAAAGGAAATTATCGACTGGCAGATAGAGAACATATAATTATGATTAGGAGTGATATCATGTTTAGAGAAATGAGAAGAAAAGATAGACTTCTAAGAAATGATGAAGTTATTGAAATTCTAAATAACAATGCATATGGTGTACTCTCTACTATAGGTGATAATGGATATCCTTATGGTGTGCCAATAAGCTATGTCTTATTAAATGATTCCATATATGTTCACAGTGCCCTTAAAGGGCATAAACTAGATAATATATCAAATAACCGCAAGGTATCTTTTACCGTAGTTGGTAATACTCAGATTCTGCCTGGTGATTTTTCTACAAAGTACGAGAGTGTAATCATATTTGGAGATGCATTTGAGGTTTTTGAGGATGAAAAAGAAGAGGCTTTAATAGAACTTATCAATAAATATTCCATAGATTTTATTCAAGAAGGAAAAGATTACATTGAAAAGGCTAGAAAGGCTACAAGAGTAATGAAAGTTAACATAGAACATGTTACGGGTAAAGCGAATAGTTAAACCTCATACCACTGTAAATATTTACTCGTTTTGTAAGTAAGGAATATACTCATATCTTCATTTTTAAGACTGCAATTAATGCAGTCTTTTATTTATGCATCAAAACACTTCATTCGAGTTATCAAATGACAGAACAGATTGCAATTTTCTAATTTTTATGCCACAATGAATAATATAATATTTATAATATGATGAGGTTGATGGGTATGGAGAAGAGTAGACCCCTACAAGGTTATCTTCTTATTTTTTTTGCAGGAATTTTCTGGGGATTTGGTGGATATTTTGTAACTCGAATGAGTAATCTGGGTGTATCTTCACTTATGACTGCATTTACAGCACATTTTTTATCCCTTCCGCCATTATTGGTTTACCTATTAGTAAAGAAAGGTATAGATGGAGTAAAAGTTTCAAAGAAGGGATTTTTCTATAGTATTTTACTTGGTGCCCTAGCTAAGGGTTTTTTCAAATTGACCAATGATACTGCAGTGACCTTAATAGGAGTAGCATCAACATCCATACTTGTTTACTTGGCTCCTGTTTTCACAGCCATAATGGCTATGATGTTTTTCAAAGAAAAATTACATGGATATCAACACTTCTCACTAGTCTTAAATCTATTGGGTTGTACCTTAATGGTAACAGGTGGAAATTTTGCAGAATTAAACATTTCTGGATTAGGGGTAACTCTAGGGGTTATGGCAGGTTTCTTCTATGCACTTAATACTATCTTTGGTAAGCTTGCAACAAATGGAGATGATCCAGAGACTATGACTTTTTATATGCTATTTTTTAGTTCCATCACTATGGGGATATTTGCAAAACCTTGGCAACATCTGAATTTGTTTACCAATAGTACAATTTTATTCTGGGCAGTCTTAAATTCTATGGCAGTTGGTTTGATCTCAAATCTTTTTTATCTAAAGGGTTTAGCACTGAATGTGGAAGCTTCCAAGGCAACCATTATATCATCTACTGAAGTTATAGTATCTGCACTTACTGCAATAATTCTATTAAATGAAAATATTAATTTAGTTAGTTATTTTGGTATAATTATAATGCTAACATCAATAGTTTTAATGAATGTTGATAAATCAATTAAACCAATGGAAGCCAAAGTCAATATTTAATCCACCAGTTTTCTGGTGGATTATTTTTTCATATTTGTGGTTTTTATAGAAGTAGGGGTTGGCTTCCAGGCCATCCTATTATTTATATAACCTATCAACTAAAATTTCCACTTCATCCTCATCATATATAAAATAGGATATGTCATTTATGTAACTATCCTCTCCAGGCAATGTGTTTGTTTCAATTTTTTCTGTGTCTAAGTTTCCAGCTAACTTTATACCGTTTAATAGAGCTTCTAATGGTAGATTTGTTTCTACATTATTAAAATATGTATTAACTATGGAAGGGAGCTTTACAATATTCTTAGCTTGAAGAGTTTGCTTTATAAGCTCCTTCATAAAATACTGCTGGGCTTTAATTCTCCCTAGGTCCCCATCAGGATAAGTAACTGTTAAGTTGTTATTTTTTCTCCATCTTAAAAAGTCATGGGCGTTCTTTCCATCAAGAACCTGTTCACCTTTTTCAATATATAT
>CAZHLF010000153.1:0-2368 GCA_964532845.1 uncultured Tissierella sp. | reverse complement strand
CTATACTCCATAAGAAATGGCACATCAATTTTTACTCCACCTATATCTTCTACTAAATCCATAACTATTTGATAGTCAACTTTTACATAATACTCAAGATTAATTCCAAGAATATCACTGGTGGAGTCTAAGATTAGCTCAACATCACCTTTTTTATAGGCGGAATTTAATTTAACAGTATTACCACTGATCATTACTTTAGTATCCCTTGGCATTGATATTAAGCTTGTATTGCCATTATCAAAATCTATATTGAACACCATCATAGTATCTGTTAAATCAAATTCATCAACTCCAAATAATAGAAAAGAGATCTGTTTCTTTTTGTAGGGTTTGTCTTTATTAGGATTTTCGTTTTGAATATCAGAAGGTTTGATATTACCAACAGGCTCTATATTTTTTGTTATAAAAATTGAATCATAAAAAGTTATAAAACCTAATGTGAAAATTATCAAGCTAATAGTAAATGCTAAAAGAAATTTCCGTTTCATTTTATCTCTCCTTTGGTATTTAGCTAAATCCAAAAACTTCCAACAACTAGCTTCATAATAACATTTACAAATATTTCCGTCAATTTTAAATAGGTTACAATTGGATTACATCGGAAATGTAATATAGTTGCTTCAAAGGAAATATGGTATTATTTGACTAAGAGGTTAATTAGGTAATATGAGAAAGGAGTTTTCATGTGAGGATTTCAAAAGTTTGTCCTAAGTGCAATTCAAGTGATATATTAAGAATACCAGGTGAAAAGGGTGCTTATGGTACTGGTAATAACATAAATGTAGGTATGACGATTTTAAGTGCTGTTAAAGTAACTAGATATCTATGCTGCCAATGTGGTTATTCTGAAGAATGGATTGACGAAAAAGAAGATATAGAAAAGCTTCGTAAAAGATTTTAAAAATAAATTAGATAGCATAATTTAGATATGAGGTGTTTAAGTGAGAAAGTATAGACTAGGAATTATAGGTAGTGGCTCTTTAGGGAGCATTATAGGAAATGCAATAGTCAATGAACTAAATAAGGATTATGATTTAATAGGAATCCTAAGTGGTAGATTGGAAAATGCACAAAAACTAGCTAGTAAAGTTAATTGTAAGTCATATGCTAATATAGATGAAATGATTAATGATAAACTGGACTATATTATAGAAGCTGCATCACCAAATGTAGTTAAAAATGATGCTCTCAAAATATTAGAGAATGGAATTAACCTAATTGTTTTATCAGTAGGGGCTTTTGCAGATTATACTTTTTATTCTGAGGTAGAAGAAGTAGCAAAGAATAACAACTGTCGTGTACATTTAGCTTCTGGAGCAGTAGGTGGCTTTGATGTATTAAGTTCTGCAGTTTTAATGGGAGAACCTTCGGTAAAAATAATAACAGAAAAATCTCCTAACTCACTGAAAGGTGCACCAATTTTAGAAGGTAGAGAGTTATCTAATGAAAGTGTTGAAGAAGTATTTATGGGTTCTGCTAAGGAAGCAATAGATGCATTCCCTAAGAATATTAATGTAGCTGTAGCAACTGGACTTGCAACTGTAGGTGTTGATAATACAAATGTAACTATTCGCAGCGTTCCAGGAATGTTGAGCAATAATCATAATATAATACTTGAAGGGGAAAGAGTTAAGGTATCCATTAAGATAGAATCAATACCATCTCCAGACAATCCAAAATCCAGTTCATTAGCAGCTTGGAGTGTAGTATCTTTATTGAAAAGATTAGTTGTGCCAATTACGTTCTAACGGGCAGGGATGGAACCCTGCCCCAACGACCAATCGTAGGGGTCGGCTTTCACGCCGCCCAGGAATGTTTCACAGATCACAAGTTTAATAAATAAAATTGAGGTGACAAACATTGAACTAAAAAATGTTAAAGAAGAGAATATATTAATAGATGATATACCAGCTTTAGTACTTACTCCAAATAATGATGTTAGTCTTCATCCAACAATAGTGTTCTATCACGGATGGTCTTCTAGCCATGAGAATCAAAGGTTTAGGGGATATATACTAGCAAGTCTTGGATATCAGGTAGTGATTCCATGTGCTATATATCATGGAAGCAGAAATCCTGTTGATCATAGAAATCCTGTTGATCATAGAAATCCTGAAGTAGCTGGTAGATATTTTTGGGATGTAATACTGAAAAATATTGAGGAATTTAAAAAAATAAGTGAATATACTGTTAGTAGACTATCTGCAGATCCAGATAGAATTGGGGTATGTGGAAATTCCATGGGAGGCTTTACAACAGCAGGAATATTTACTTGTTATGAGAGTGTAAAGGCTGCTGTTGTATTCAATGGATCTTGTAACTGGAATTATTCAAATACATGCTTTTTAAATGCACTAAATTTTAA
>CAZHLF010000152.1:0-5931 GCA_964532845.1 uncultured Tissierella sp. | reverse complement strand
AAAAGATTTTAAAGACAATGATATAAGGGACACAGATGAATAATCACACAGTCTGTCGGTTCCCTTTGTTCCTTAGACTATTTTCTTTTTGCTGCAATCATCTTCAACAACTCTAAAAATCTATCTATCTCATCATAATCATTATAGAATCCAAAGCTGATTCTAACCATACCCGGTTGATGACTTTTGTCGCAGTTTCTAAATTTCTTTACATCCTCTTTTCTAATCTTTAGAAGTCTTTGAACATATGGCTGAGCACAAAAACACCCATTTCTTACTGCAATTCCACCTTCATTACTTAAGAGTTCGGCAAGTTGAGTATGGTTATATCCAGCTAAATTAAAGGAGATAATTGATACCTTTTCATCTACATTGAAGTCATCATAAAGATAAACTCCATTTATCTCTCTCATATGATAAAGGGCATAAGAAGTCAAAGCTCTTTCATATTGTTCAATATAGTCCATACCTATTCGCTCCATGGTTTTAATGCTTTCAGTTAATGCCACAACCCCCATTAAATTTGGAGTACCAGCTTCCTCTTTTTCAGGTGGTTCTTCCCAAATTACATCATCCATAGATACAAACTTTACAGTACCTCCTCCTACTATCTCAGAACAGCCTTGACAGAACAGTTCTTTTGGTGCTACTAACACTCCTATTCCAAATGGTGCATACATCTTATGTGCAGAGAATACAACAAAATCAATATGCTCTAGGCTATCAATAGGATTCATATCAAAGGGAGCATGAGGTATTAACTGGGCTCCATCCACCAATATCTTTGCACCATATTTATGACACATTTTTGCAATCTCATGAATTGGGTTTTTATATCCTGTTACATTAGATGCACCTGTTACACAAACAAGACCAACTCTACCTTTATAAAGCTGGAGTTTAAACTCTAAATCCTCAAGACATAGTCTACCTACTCCATCTACTTCTACAAAATTGGTTTCATATTTATTTCTCCAGGGCAGCATATTTGAATGATGTTCCATGTATGTAGTAAGTACTACCTTATCCTTTAATATTTCCTTGAGCCTGTATGAAAGTTTATTAATACATTCTGTGGTATTCTTAAGAAATATGGCTGTATAAAGATTTAGATCAGCCTTAAGAAAGTCTAGTACAGTTTTACGCCCATCTTCATAAACTCTTGAAGAAATCTCCGATTTAAATCCACCACCTCTGTGGACTGAGGAATAATATGGTGAAAATTCTATTATCCTATTGAGTACAGAATTTAGGGGTGGAGTAGTAGCTGCATTATCAAAGTTTATAAAATTGACTTTATTTCCATTTTTTATTTCAACTAAACAATGTGAACCTGCAAAAAGATCTTTAAACATAAAATCACCCTTTACTCCATTTTCTAATATTAGTTTATTAGAAAATTAATAAAGGGTGAAATATTAATATGGAAGGTCGTTTCTGTATTTTTTCATTACTTCTGCAAAGATTTCTGCTGATGTAGGAGGTGTATAAGTAATTGCATTGGCTCCAGCATCTATAGTTTCAAGTATGGTTTCGTCATTAGGGCCTCCTGTTGCAATTATAGGAAGTTCTTTGCCATATTCAGACCTAATTTGCTTTACAATTTTTGCCGTATTTGCGCCACCAGAAATATTTAAAACACTTACTCCTGCCTTTAGCTTTCCTCTATAATCATCATTTAAGGAAGCAATAGTTGAAATTATAGGAATATCTATGGTTTCCTTCATCTTTTCAATTACATCCAATGAAGTAGGTGCATTGACAACTACTCCATAGGCACCCATTAGCTCAGCTTGAAGGGCAATAGCTATTGATCTGTTTCCAGTTGTAAGACCTCCACCTACTCCTACAAAGACTGGTACAGGTGCTACTTCAAGAATTGATTGTATAATTGATAGCTGTGGAGTAAATGGATAAACTGCAATTATTGAGTTTGCATTGTTGTTTTTTATGATGGCTACGTCAGTTGAAAATAAAAGAGATTTGATTCTTGTGCCTAAAAATTTAATTCCACTTGCTTTATATATTACATCTGGGACTTGTATTGTTCTAGATCTAAGTGTCGATTTTACTTCGGGTATATATTTTTCTTTTTCCATGAGAAACCTCCTCTTTAGTAGTATTTACATTATACAGTTTATTTACCCCTGGAAGCACAATTAAAGCATTGAATAGAAAATGTTTTGGGTGGAGATTCATAAAGTTGGGTATACATATACTTAGCAAATATCAAAGGCAGGTGAGATTATGCGCAAGGAACATATAGAGTACTTAAAGGATTTGCCCATAAACTTCTATTTGGCCAATGTTAAGGAATACCCCTTTCATTGGCAGGATTCAATTGAAATACTATTTGTACTAAGGGGTACTATAACTCTTGGGGTTGAAACAGAAACTTATACACTTCTTGAAAAAGAGATTGAAATAATAAATCCTAATGAGGTTTATCGTATAGAATCAAATGATCCAGATAATCTTGTCCTAATTTTGGATATAGATCCTAACTTTTTTGAAAGATATTATGATGATGCAAAGGATACATTCTTTTATACAGATAGTACGGAAGATAATGCACAGGAAAGTGAAAAATACTATATTTTAAGAAGATTCATATCAATTTTGTTTTACGAAGTAGTATCAAAGATTGATGACTATGAGGACCAGATTGAGGAAAGTCTTCTTGAAATGATGTATCATCTCTTAAATAACTTTCACTATCTATTCTATGAAGAGGAAAGTCTGAAAGACGATGAGATGCAGCTGGAAAGGTATCATAGGATTACAAAATATATTAACAATAACTATATGAACAAGGTAAGCCTTCAGGATATAGCAGACAAGGAATATTTAAGCGTTCAATATCTTTCCTTTAAGCTAAAGGATATATTTGGCCATAGTTTCAATGAATTTCTTAATCAGATAAGGGTAGAGGAATCAACTAAACTGTTACTGGACTCTGATAAAAATATAAGTGAAATCTCAGAAGAGGTAGGATTTTCCCATGTAAGATATTATAATAAACATTTTAAACTAAATTATGATTGTAGTCCTATGCAGTATAGAAAAAAGTATAAGGTTACAGATGCTCAGCTTGAGAAGATGAAGAAGATTAAGTACCTTGATCTTATAGAAGGGATACCTTATATTACCCAATATATTGAAGACTATGAAAGATACAACTTCGATAACAAGATTATTAAGCTTGATATTGATTTGAATAAAGACCCAGACACATATTTCCAAAATCCTAACCTAATTGACTTAGGTGACATCTCTCTTCTTTTGGAAGGTGAAAATATGAGAATATTAAAGGAGGTCCAAAGTCGGATAGGTTTTAAGTATGCTTTGATTCACAGGCTCTTTTCTGATGATATGGATATATATAGGGGTAAGAATCATAGGTTTATTAACTGGACCAGGGTAGAAAATATTTTGGATTTTATAAAAAGTATGAAGCTATTTCCAATAATCAATACAAAAGGTGTTGAAAAGCATATTATAGAAGACTTTATACGGTATTTCTCCAATGTCTATGAAGAAGATGTAGAAGAATGGCTTGACTTTGATTTTAAGGAGTTGAATCCATATTTTCTGGAAAAGAAGGTTAGTCCACTATATGATACTTTAAGCATGGTTCCATTTATAATATATAGCTATCTATTTAAGGACAAGAGAATAGTTTTAAGGCTTGTGGATGAAATATCCAAGGAAACAGTTTTAACAAATGATACCTTCTTTGGAGGAGATGGAATATTTACTTCCAATTATTTAAATAAGCCATCTTTTTATGCCTATAAGTTTCTTGCACTTATTGGTGAAGAAATTATTCAACGTGGTGATGGATATGTTGTAGCTAGGTCAGATTTGGGATATCAAATACTTCTTTTTAATCCAACAGAAGTAAATGAAGAGGAGATTTATGAGGAGAATATACTAAAGAAGCTAAAGGATATTAAAGTTAGTTTAAATATCTTCAACATGGATGGAGATTTTCAAATAACAAAATATAACTTAAATAAGAGCCATGGATCTGTATATGATAAATGGGTTTATCTAGGGGCCCCTGAAAGAATAGACAATACACATTGGGAGCTGTTAGATGAATATGTTCAGCCTAATATATCCTTCTACTTTGGTAAAAAAGCCAATGTATTCAATGTTGTAACAAAGATAAATCCTAATGGAGCTGTACTATTTACCTTAAACAAAGTACAAAATCCTTAGTAAAATTGGATTGTTTTATGGTTTTTGGAAAAATACATTTTATGTAAATCTTAAGATAGTCCACAATTTAAGGTAATCCGGTGAATGAATTAAAAACCTCTGTTTGATAAGATAATATTATCAGATGGAGGTTTTATTATGAATGGCAACAAAATATTCGGTGAAGAAAAAATAGGGAAGCTATTATTCAGATTTTCTATACCTATAATCTTTGCATATCTAATATCCGAATTGTATTCTATGGTTGATACCATATTTGTAGGTAGAGAAGTTGGAGCATCAGGAATTGCAGCGCTGGTATTAGTTTTTCCTGTACAGAGAATTATCTATGCAATAGGTTCAATGATTTCTGTAGGTACATCTACAACATTTTCCAGAAGTGTTGGAGAAAAAGATGAAAAGAGTGCAAGAGATGTATTAATGACTGGATTCACATTATCTTATTTAACTATGATTATAATAACCATATTGGGTTTAATATTTAATGATAATATACTAAAGATTTTAGGAGCAAGTGAGGCAATTTTACCTTTAGCAAAACAATATTTGACCTTTATATTATTAAGTGGTGTCTTTTTAAGTATGTCACTTTATATAGCAAATATAATGTATTCTGTAGGTAATAGCATGGTAGCTGTTAAAGGTACAGTAATCGGAGCTATAATTAATATTATTGTAAACATTATTCTAGTAACTAATCTAGATATGGGAGTAAAGGGAGCTGGTATATCAACATTGCTATCCCAGGTTGCATGCTTTATTTATTCATATTACCACTATAGAAAGATTCAAGGAGAATTTAAGGTTAAGATTGGGTTTAAGTTAGATAAAACAATTACTCAATCAATACTTCTTGTTGGTATGTCTGCACTGATCATAGATGCTGATGATGGATTTTTAGCGGCAGTATTAAATAATCTACTAGGCTCCAGTATAGGAGATGCAGGTATAGTCGTATTAGGTGTTGTTTCTAAGGTATATATGTTCCTTTTTATAGGTATGATCGGAGTTGCAGTAGCAATGCAGCCAATAGCAGCCTACAATATTGGTGCTAAAAACTTTAGAAGACTGAAAGAAATTATGAGAAAAACCACGATATATGCATCAGGAACATCATTTGTAATTTGGATGATAATGATGGTTTTTGCACCACAATTAATCGGTCTCTTTATCAAAGAAAAGGAAGTAATTACGGAATCGGTAAAGGCTTTTAGAATAATGATAGCCGTATTCCCAGTAATAAGTGTATACTATGTATCTATTTATTATTTCCAGGCAATGGGAAAGGCGTCAATATCATTAATACTTTCTGCTCTAAGACAGATTATACTAATGATACCATTATCAATAATATTGGTAAGAGTATTTAATCTAGGGGCACTTGGAGTATGGTTAACATATCCTATAGCTGATTTAATTGCAAGTGCTACATCCTATGTATTAATTAGAAATGAAGGTATTGAGTTAGCAATAAAGATAAAGAAGCAGGAAAAAGAAAAGATAGCAAAGAATTTAGTATTAGGATAAGATTAATTGGTAAACTGACAGTATAAACCTGTCAGTTTTATTTTTTTGTATTACGAAATATGAAAGTTCTACAACTTTATTTACCATTTAAGAACTTTCCGTCATAGAGTAACAAGAAAAGTTACTTATAACGAGGTAAAGATGTCCCCCACTTCTATAAGTGGCGGGTACCTATTAGTA
>CAZHLF010000151.1:0-5964 GCA_964532845.1 uncultured Tissierella sp. | reverse complement strand
AATATATAAATGTAATTGTGGTACGTACAGAAGATAAGGATAATGAAGTATATAATAGAATCGTTAAAATCTATCAGACAGATGAAACAAAAGCTGTAATTGAAGAAGATTCTAAGGGATCATCAATCCCTGTTTGGTAAAATTCATATACCGGTTCTAGTATTGGGCAACTAGCTTTACTAAACGAAACTAAAGATAGTATATAGTTATAGTACAGTTCTTTTATTTATACAAAAGAACTGTACTATTATTTTTGTTATTATGGATAGGTAAGTTATACTATTCAACTTTAAAAGGACTTACCGTTAAGGAGTAACAAGAAAATCTAAATCGAATACTTCTTAACAAGCTTTTATTATGGTAATATATGTATTATAGGAAATCGTTTTGATAGTATTTTAGCTTACTAAGGATTCCCTTGATATGCTGATGTTTTAAGGGGAATTAATCGTATAATTGGAGGTGATTATCTATGTATGATGATAGAAAGATAGAAGAAAAGGAATATAAAGAAAGTGACCGAGAAGAAGATAAAAAAACGCATTGGCCAGCATTTATGTGTCTTGGGATTTCACTTGGAGGTGGACTTGGTTTAGTATTTAAAAATATAGCAATAGGGTCTGGTATAGGCATGGTTTTGGGAATTTTAATAGGAATTTACATTGATAATGCAAATAGAAATAAGTAACTATTTGATGAAATTAAACTTATACCTCTTGAGTTAGGAGGATTTTACCTGTTTAGTAATAGGAGGAATTGATTAAATGAACATAGATAAAATTATCGAAAATAGCACTGTTTTACAACAGGTTAAAGATGGAGAAGAAGTATTGTGGATAAACCCTCATTTAAAGTCAGTCTCCCATTTTAATATTGAAGGATTATCAACAGAGGCTATAGATGATGCCGAAAAAAGACTATTAAGATTTGCTCCATATATAATGAAGGTATTTCCTGAGACTATAATAAATAACGGACTAATTGAGTCTTCACTTAGAGAGATACCCTTTATGCAAAAGAAACTAAATGAAGAGCTCAATGAAGATATTATAGGTAGATTATTTTTAAAGATGGATAGCCATCTCCCTATTGCAGGTTCAGTAAAGGCAAGAGGAGGAATCTACGAAATTTTAAAGCATACAGAGGATTTAGCCATAGCAAATGGTCTCCTTAACAAAGATGAGTCTTATGAGAAATTAGCTGAAGAAAGTTTTAGAGAATTCTTTTCAAATTATGCTATTCATGTAGGTTCGACTGGGAATCTTGGACTTAGCATAGGAATAATTAGTGCTAAGGTAGGCTATAGGGTTACTGTCCATATGTCAGCAGATGCAAAACAGTGGAAAAAGGACTTGTTACGAAGCCATGGAGTAGAGGTGAAGGAATACTCAGGAGATTATGGAAGGGCTGTTGCAGAAGGTAGAAAGCTTTCCAATGAAGATTCAAAAAGTTATTTTGTAGATGACGAAAATTCTCAGACTCTATTTCTTGGTTATGCAGTAGCAGCAAGAAGACTAGCAAATCAGCTGGAAGATCAAAATATTATAATAGATGAAAATCATCCTATGTTTGTATACCTTCCTTGTGGAGTGGGAGGAGCACCTGGAGGCATTGCTTATGGTCTTAAGACCATATTTAAAGATAGTGTCCATTGCTTCTTCATAGAGCCGACAGAAGCACCATGCATGCTTGTAGGAATGGAATCAGGACTAAACAATGAAATTAGTGTTCAAGATATTGGATTGTCAGGTATTACAGAAGCAGATGGTTTAGCAGTAGGAAGGGCCTCAGGATTTGTAGGTAATGTGATGAAGGAGTTATTAAGTGGAATATTTACCTTAAAGGATTATAAGCTATATAATTACCTAAAAGATATAGTTTCATCAGAAGATATTTTCCTAGAGCCAAGTGCCTGTTCATCCTTTGAAGGTCCAGCAATGCTTTTGAACTATAATGAAGGTCGAAAGTATGTAGAAGATATGAATCTAAATGATAAATTGGAGAACAGCATTCATATAGCCTGGGCTACAGGTGGAAACCTAGTTCCTGAGGATATTAGAGAGGATTATTTAAAGCATTAATAGATAAAAAATATTTCAAAAGAGCACAAGAGGTTATAATCAATAACTTTGTGCTCTTCATTTTTGTCGATTACATTTAGAAATTATTTAAGCAAATAATCGTCAAAACTGTAACTAATTTGTAAACCGTAATTAATTGACATTAGTTCTACCAAATTATAGGATGAAATTAGGAATCCAAGTGGATAGAATGATGATACAATTTTGAAAGATACAGGGAGGCTTTATACGATGAAAAAAGAGTTTTTATTAATGAGTATATTAGTTGTTACATTATTATTTACCATAGGATGTGAAAAGGAGGTACCTATAGCAGAAACCCCAAATACTATGCCACCTTCAATTATGGTTGATGGAGAGTTATATTTTTCAACTGGTGAAGAGATGCCTATAGAGCCAGATGAGAGTGAGATTAGGACAGTTACTTCAGTTATTAATGGTAGTGAACTACCTTCAAAGGATGGTGAAATTAATTTTGCTTCTCGAGAAACAAAGTATGCAAAGATAAATGATTATGAAGAATATATTGTAGTGCTTTTGGATTCGGAATGGGTAAAGTTTGAAAAGAAAGTTAATGAAACAGTTAACGGAACAATTGATGAAACAACTTATGATAAAGTAAGTACATATATGATTGAAGAAAGTAAGAATGCTTTTTCTCCATACTATGAGCTACTAGAATTTATAATTTCTAATTATAAGGAAGAAGTTGTGGATGGAAATATCGAGGCTACTTTCTTTTATACAATAATCCATAAAAATTACGATAAGGATCCAGATACAGTTGATTATATTAAAGAAGCAAAGGAAAGTGGAAATAAAAACTATCAACAAATGTATGATGAATATTTGCAGCCAAGAGAAATGAATTTTGATTTTAAAGTTGTTATTGATGAAAATGATGCTATAACTCTATATTCTAATATTTCCCCACATGGAATTGAGTGGGAAGAAACTAAAATGACTGATTATATATTGGTTAATTAAAAAAGAACAGGGAGGTTTTCTATGAAAAATCTATTTATCCTTATAATTATCCTAGTTTCATTAGTTTTCTTATTTGGGTGCAGCAGTAGTGATCAGAGCATTTATGGAACCTACACATTTGATGAAGTAAGCTATTTATCAGCACTTTCCTCTTCAACCAAAGACTATGTGAATAGTCAAAGGAAAGGAACAAAATACATTATTACAGAGGATTTATTCAAAATTGATTCTACTGATTATACTTTTGAATTAAGTTCTCCTGAATATGTAAAAGAGGAAATTCCAAGCGATCCATCTATATTATCTGATGTCCACACCTTTATTGGAAATTATGTTGATTACCAATATACCATTTTTGATAACGATGGAAGCAGAACGAAATGGAGATTGTATGTTTCATCAGATAACCTATGGATTTGTACTTATATAGACAATACTGCTGATGGTTCAGAAGTCATTATGGATATCTACAAATTGTCAAAGTAATTTAAATTAGAAAAGGGGTTTAATCTATGGATTACAAAGTAGTTGAACTTGATGATGACCAAGTAGAGGATATTGAAAATCGCCTTGAAGAATTTGATGAAAAGTATATAACTTATAAATTGTCAGGTAGTATAAGAATTGGTGTAGTAAGTGAAGGAAAATTAGTCGCTGGAGCAGATGGATGTATAACTGCATTTAAAATACTATATGTCTCTACTGTATTCGTTGATGAGAATTATAGGAATAAAAAAATAGGCACCTTATTAATGAAAGAAGTTGAGAAGAGGGCAAAGTTGTTAGGAGTAAACATGATTAGATTAGATACCTTCAATTGGCAAGGTCGAGATTTCTATAGCTCACTAGGTTACGAAGAAGTTGGGACATATGAGAATAAGGTGGATGGTTTTTCAGAACACTTCTTTCTGAAGAGATTATAGCGAGGTCTGCCTCGTTGCAGCCTAAAGTAGAAACTGCAAGCAGTTTCATTAAAGCTTAAAAATGGACGAGAATGTCATAAAGGAGGTAAGTTCAATGGGAGACTTTTTTAATGCTGCATTTCCTTGGATTGCTATGGGGCTGGCAATTGCTATAATTGCAACATACAGTAATTCAAAGGAGAAAATGTAATTAAGGGTGAAATAAATGCATGAGGTGGAAGTAAAGGGGATTTTATCTCCAAAGAATGGAATGAATTTATATCGAGGTTGCACACATGGCTGTATTTATTGCGATTCAAGAAGTAAATGTTATCAGATAAATCATGAATTTGAGGATATAGAAGTTAAGAAAAATGCTCCAGAGCTATTGGAAAAAGCATTACGTGGTAAAAGAAAAAAATGTATGATATCTACAGGCTCTATGTGTGATCCTTATATTCATTTAGAAGAAAGATTAAGATATACAAGAAAAGCCCTAGAGCTTATAAATAAATATGGCTTTGGTCTTGCAATACTTACAAAATCCGATAGAATATTACGTGATTTAGACTTATTAAAGGAAATCAATAATAAATCAAAGTGTGTAGTTCAGATGACTCTCACAACCTATGATGAAGATCTTTGTAAAATACTGGAGCCAAATGTTAGTACAACAAGGGAAAGAGTTGAGGCTTTAAAAATTATGCATCAGAATGGAATCCCAACGGTTGTCTGGTTAGGGCCTATTCTTCCATTTATAAATGCCAATGAGAAAAACATAAGAGGACTCATTGATTATTTAATCCAGGCAAAGGTATATGGAATCATATGTTTTGGTATGGGCCTTACTTTAAGAGGAGGAAATAGAGAGTATTATTATGAGAAGCTTGATGAGTATTTCCCGGGAATAAAAAGAAAATATATAGAGAAATATGGTAATTCTTATGGGATTGGAAGTGAAAATAGTCATCAGTTAATGAAGATTTTAAAAGAAGAGTGCAAGAAAAATAATATAATTTGTGATAATAATGAAGTTTTTTCATTCCTTAGAGAATACCCTGAAAAAGTTGAATATAAGCAGATTAGTTTATTTGAATAAATAAAGGACCAAAGGGGAACCGACCCCTTTGGTCCTTAAAGTTGCTTGTTTATGCGATATCCTGTATAAGTTTTGCCTTATAAATCTCAATAAGCTCATCTTCAGTTACAATGTTACTTGGTTTATCAAGGACAACCTTGCCTTTATCAAGCATTACTATTCTATCGGAATACTCTATAGCATCTTTCATATTGTGGGATATCATTATGGTAGTAATCTTATATTTATCTATCAGTTCCTTGGTTTTTTTCATAATTACATGGGATGTCTTTGGATCTAGGGCTGCTGTATGCTCATCTAGAAGCAGAAGATCAGGATGCTTCATAGCTGACATGATTAATGATAATGATTGTCTTTGTCCACCTGATAGGAACTTTACTTTAGTATTTAACTTGTGCTCCAATCCTAAGTCCAGGGACTTTAATAGCTCTACATAATAATCTATTCTGTTCTTCCTAATCAACTTTTTTAGGGTAAACTTTTCTCCCTTTTTATCAGCCAGAGACATATTCTCAAGTATAGTTAGGGTAGGGGAGACACCTAAGGATGGGTCTTGATAAACTCTTCCTATGTGAATAGCTCTTTCATTTTCCTTTAGCTTAGATATATCCTTACCATTTAGAAGAATTTCACCACTGTCGTTTAAAATACTTCCTCCTATCATATTAAGAAGAGTAGATTTCCCGCATCCATTGGATCCTATTATGGCTGTACATTTATGTTCCTCGAAGTCTATATTAAATCCATTGAATATCCTTGCTTCATTTTCTGTACCCTTGTTAAAAGTCTTTGACAGGTTTTGTATTTTTAACAATTGTCTCACCCCCTTCTTTTCTTTTCTTTAAACCCAATAGATTAGATGCTAGGTTGTTGTAAGCAATAAATACTATTACTA
>CAZHLF010000150.1:0-6039 GCA_964532845.1 uncultured Tissierella sp. | reverse complement strand
TAATCAGGTAGAAATTTATATGTAACGAATCCTGCTATTATCAAAATTACTATAAATACTAAAAATTTCTTCATTTAGTCCTCCTATCCACTGTTTTAGCTGTAATACAACACTTTTATGCCATTACATTAAATATACCAATTGTAATAAGTAATTGCAATAGAGTTCTATCCTTTAAAATAGAAAAAGCCTTGGAATTAACCAAGACTTATCTTGTTTAAATTAATATCTTAGGACTGCTGCAACAGTTGATTTATCTGGAATTTCCTCTGCAGATACAGAAAATACATTACCACCTCTAGATAGAGTTAGTATTGATGCATATTCCATTAAATCCTCATCACCATCATTTTCTACTTCATGAAGTTCAATAGTGTTATCTGAATGATTATATTTACCCCATTTAGTACTTTTATTGTCAAGAAATAGTGATTCAATCTGACCACTAAATGCTGCTGGAATAATCCTTTCCAGTGAATTGGCAAATAGTTTGTTTTTTTGTCCTGAATACTGTTGATATTTATCCTTTGCTTGGATTTTGGCTTTACTAAATAGAGGTTCTACTAACTCCCAGGCTAAGTTTTTCAATTCTTCTCCGTTTAAGAGTTCTGGATTACCTCTTATGAAGTCATCAACAATATATGGGTAATTACTCTTTTCTCTGTATATAGGAATTAAATATTCAACTCCTGCCAATACAAGAGGGATTATTTCTCCTTCATTCATTCGCATTAATGAATCGTCTATAGCCCTAAAATATCTAGTAAGCTCATTTTTTTCAAACTCATTTTCATTACCTTGAGCTTGGGTAACCTTATTATAAGAGAGCTGATTCTTTCCCTGGGGACTGGAAGTTCGATTCTCTAACTTAGTTGTTGGATCATCATCTACCTGCATATCATGCATGCTGTCAGGTGCATCCTCAAGCTCTAATTCTTTGATAAATTGTCTGGTACATCTAAACAATCTAACCTGATTTTTGCTCAAGGCTAATATATTAAATTGTCCATTCCCATTAAATAAGGGAAGAAGTGGTTTAATATAAATCCTCTTACCAATATTGATTGATTCATTAAACTCCAAAGGAAGTCTAAAATATTTTATTCCATCTTCATATATATAGAGTGCTAACCCATCACCTTGATTTTGCCAAAATCTTGTTTCATCAATTAGATTTGTGGCTGGATTTAAATAGCTTTCTACACCCTGTTTACTCATTCCCATATCGTAGAGCCTTGATTCAACTTCTCTAAGAAGCTGTTTGAATTTTATTCCATTTTGTCTTACATCTACACCACTACTGAAAGTAGGTAAATATATCGAAACAAATAAACCTTCTTTTGCATTAATCAATTCCTGCAAATCCTGTAATTTTAATATATCCATAAACATTCTCCTTTTTAATATTTAAATCTTTAAGCTTAGATGAAAGCATTATATTTTGCTCATACATCTGAATTAAAAGATCATTATTAATTAAATTGTAGATTTTGATGAGTTTTAAGACTAATCTTTTGTCATACAATAATAGAAAATATTTATATAGTTAATTTACCCTAATTTATTTCTTCTACTAAGGTAGATTTAAGTAAAAAGATATAGGGAATCAAAAAACTCCTTATATTGAGGAGTTTTTTGGAATTTATTTCGTTTTTTTAATTTTATTAATTACATCCATACCATTTTCTGTCTTTAAAAATTCAATAGTACTTTGTGGTAGAAGTTCTAAAGCCTCTTTAATTTTATCTTCTTTTAAAAGACTTCTAACATAGGATGCACTAATTGGTTTGTTTTCATGCTCTTTTCTTTCAACAATTTTAACCCCTATGTTTCTTTCTTGGAGGATTTCTTGAAGAGAATTATTATACTGTAATGTTACTAAATCCTTAGGTTCCGAGCCGAGAAATCTAATATCTATTTGTAAATCCTTTGCAATTTTGTCTGCAAATATTTTAGCATCCAGTTCTGTGTAAATTTGGAGCATTTTATCTTTTTGTTTTATAAAATATGTTGGGAATGTCCCTCTGGAAATTATATAAGGTCCTCCCTTTAAAACTTTAACATTTTTATTATTTTTAAACTCACTTTTAATGATATTGTATCTTGCTTCAAAAGGGAAAATGGACAAATCTTCTTCTACTACAAAAATAAGAAGTTCATCAACCTCTTGGAGAGCTTTCTCCATAAGGAATTTATGCCCCAATGTCATAGGATTGCAATTTACAATAATAGCCCCTCTAGTTCCAGCTTTAGGTCCAATTTCCTTTATTAACCCATCAACCCATTTATTATAGTTATAGAAGCCTCCTTCAAGAAGCATTACACTGCTTGTTGAGTAAACTTCTTTAAGGCCTAATGATTCAAATATATTTTTGTTATTTGGTGTTGTAAACACAAAATAAGAATTATATCCTTTCTCAATTATATATTCTAAAAGAGAATTATAGATAATTCCAATTGCACCTTGCCCACTATAGGTGCACTTTGCAAAGAAATACTTTAAGATATTACCCGAAGCAGAACCTGTTGCAATTATGTCACCATTGTCTCTTATAACAAAAGTCTTATCAGGATAATCATACTCAACACCAAATATATTTAGGAAGGATTTTATCTCTTCTATTTCTAAAGGATTATTAATATTTAACTCATCACTAAAAAACATATTATCCCTGCCTTTAAATTCATTTATTAGAACCCATCACCAAAAGAAGAATGAGATATCTTAACATTATTATAACATTTATAGTATTTCTACTCAATGAAAGAAAAAGGATTACAATGGCAACCCTTTATTTCTTAACCTCGTATATATAATCTAGTATCCTGCCATCTCTATATTCAGAGAATCCTATTACTCTTTCAGTCTTTTCAATAGGTTTTGGTACACCCATTATCTTTTCTGAATAATCTTTTAACTCATTTATATCAATTATATCAAGATTAGCTTCTTTAAATAATTGAATTAGGTCTTGTCTTAATGGATTAACACAAATACCTCTTTCAGTAACAAGTACATCTACTGTACTTCCTGGTGTTGTTATAACATCTACTTTATCCTTTATTAAAGGAATTCTTGAAGAGAAAAGCTTAGATACAATTATTGAGAGTTTACTTCCCGCAGCAGTATCTTGATGTCCACCACTACCTCCCATTAATAATCCATGAGAACCAGTTGATACATTAACATTAAAGTTTGTATCGATTTCTGTAGCTCCAAGAATAACAACATCTAGGTTATCTACAACAGCTGAAACTTCAGGATTTCCATATTGAGAAGCACTCATTCTTAGATGGTTAGAGTTTTTCTTTAGTGATTCAATAGCTTTTAAATCAAAGCATTGAACATCGAATAAGCTATCAAACAAACCTTCTTCAAGCATGTCTGTTAGATATCCTGTGATTCCTCCTGATGCAAAGCTGCCCTTGATATTGTTTTCAATCATATAATCTCTTAAGAATGATGTTACAGCTAATGAAATACCACCAGCACCACTTTGGAAACTCATTCCTTCTTTTAACAAGCCTGAAGCTTCCATAACATTTAATGTATCTCTAGCTATTTTTAAACCTATAGGATCTTTTGTTATAACTGTAGTACCTGAAACTATACCTGATTTTAGTCCTATTGACTCAACCTTTAAAATATAGTCAACATAGTCTTCAGTAATGTCAGCAGGGTAGTTTGGATAATCTACTAAGGAGTCAGTTATAGATACAACTTTCTTGGCCATCATACTATCCGCAATTGCATATCCTAGAGTACCACAGGAATTTACACCATTTACTCCTGAAATATTACCTTTGCTATCAGAACTAGGTGATGCGATAAACGCAACATCAATATTTATTTCACCGTTTAAAATAGAACGAGCTCTTCCACCATGACTTTGCATGATAATGGTGCCTTTTAACTCACCATAGCTTATAGCTTCTCCTAATTCACCAGAAATATATGAAGTTACAATATTCTTAATTGTACCATCCTTTAACATAGGAATTAACTCTTTATGTGAAGGGAACAAGGAACTTGCTACTAAAGTAATGTCTTTAATACCACGTTTTTGAACTTCTCCCATAATTAGGTTTAGTACTCTGTCTCCATTTCTTAAGTGGTGATGAAAAGACAATACAGCTCCATTTCCAATATTTAATCTATCAAAAAGATAATTAATGTCCTCTGTTACTTTACTATCCTTAGCAGCTTTAGTGGGATATTCAGATTTATCTATGATTTTAACAGAGTCCAGATCGATATTATTTAAGTAATCCATCATATTCCTCCTTATAGTCTCCACTCATTTTTAACAAGTTCAAAGCTCTCTTAATTATTGGAGCATCAACCATCTTTCCATCAAGTGAAAATGCACCTAATCCCTTCTCATTTGCTGCTTTTACGCCTTCAACTACTCTCAATGCATATTGAACTTCCTTTTCTGAAGGAGCAAATATACCATTTACAATATCTACGTGTCTAGGACTTATAAGTGCTTTTCCAGTCATACCTAAATCTTTAGCATTTAAAGTGTCAGCCTTCAATCCCTCATAATCATCAGTATCTGTCCAAGGAGTATCTATAGCTTCTATTTGAAGAGCTTTTGCTACAGCTATTATTCTAGATCTGGCATAAGCTATTTCGTCTGATTTCTTTGTACGTTTTGCACCTAGATCAAGAGTTAAATCTTCAGCTCCAAGTAGCACACCTTTTACATATTTTGATTTGCTTAATATCTGCAAGGACATTTCTAGACCTAATGATGTTTCAACTAATCCTATTACATCAAAATTAAGATTATTATCAGTTAAAAATTTATCCAAAGCTTCCATAGAATCAACACTTGCTTTAGGTAATACTACACCCTTAATATCTAAGTCCTTAATCGACTCAAGGTCTTCATAGAAAAAAGGTGTATCAAGTGGATTAATTCTTACAAAAACATCTGACTTTGTTTCAAAGGTATTTAAATATTCTCTTACTAAGATTCTTGCAGAATCTTTTTCAGTTATTGCTACAGCATCCTCTAGGTCAATTATAATACCGTCAGCTCCTAGTATATCAGAGCTTTGTAACATACCTGGGTTATTACCTGGCATAAAAAGTAAAGTTTTATAACTCATTATTTTCACTCCCTCTTCTTACACAGGCTTTAACCCTGGCTTTAATTGCAAAATCTAACGCACCCTTATCCTGTGCAATAACTTTAGCATCAGTTACCCCTTCTTCAGCTAAAGTATTTAAAATTAAATTCTTAATATCTTCACCAAATTGTTTACTTACTACACTGTCTATTTCTAAATCTATTTGGCCATTTCCTGGAGAAATCATAATCATTATATCATTTGACTCCACGCTACCAGCCTTAGCCATCTTTATTATTTTTGTTGACTCCATTTTAGATACTCCTCTCTGCCTAACTCATAAAGATTATTTCCTCTAGAATCAATAATCACAGTACAAGGAAAATCCTCTACATATATTTTTCTAATTGCCTCTGCACCTAAATCTTCATATGCAATGATTTCAGCAGACTTAATTGATTTAGCTATTAATGCAGCTGCACCACCTATAGCTGCAAAGTAAACTGCTCCATGCTCAACAATTTTTTCTACAACCTCAGGTCCTCTTTTACCTTTACCAACCATACCCATTAATCCTAAATCTAATAGTTGTGGGCTATAAGCATCCATTCTATAGCTAGTAGTTGGTCCAGCTGAGCCTAAAGCTTGGCCTGGTTTTGCAGGAGTTGGACCTACATAATAAATACAAGCCCCCTTAACATCTAATGGTAACTCCTTACCTTGTTCTACTAGTTCAACTAGTCTTTTATGAGCTGCATCTCTTGCAGTATACATATATCCTGTAATATATACATTATCCCCAGGCTTTAAGTCTTTTAAGGATTCTCTTGTAAATGGTGTAGTTAATTTATAATCCATTTTAATACCTCCTATAGTGTAACTTCTTTATGCCTTGTAGCATGCCAGTTAATGTTTACTGCTACAGGTAGTCCAGCAATGTGAGTTGGGTAATATTCGATA
>CAZHLF010000149.1:0-6076 GCA_964532845.1 uncultured Tissierella sp. | reverse complement strand
GGATGCAAGAAACTATCAACGAAGATTCTTCATTTAAAGTAGTTAAGTTTGAAGATAAAGAAGGTAAAGCCATATTTTGGCATACATCAGCCCATATAATGGCTCTTGCAGTACAAAACCTTTTCCCAGGTGTAAAATTTGCAATAGGGCCTTCAATAGATAATGGATTCTATTATGACTTTGATACAGAGCATAGATTTACACCAGAAGACCTTGAAATGATAGAAAAGGAAATGGAGAAAATAGTTAAGGAAGGACATAATCTAGAAAGATATGAAATGCCTAGAGATGAAGCTTTGGAACATTTCAAAGAAATGGGTGAAGTATATAAAGTTGATCTAATTGAGAATCTACCATCTAATGAAATTATATCCTTCTATAAATTAGGAGATTTCACTGATCTTTGTAGAGGACCGCACCTATATGACGTCAAAAAGGTTAAAGCAATTAAACTTCTAAGTATAGCTGGTGCTTATTGGCGAGGTGATGAGAAGAATAAAATGCTTCAAAGAATCTATGGTACAACATATGAAAAGAAGAAGGACCTCGAAGAATATTTAAATAAATTGGAAGAAGCAAAGAAAAGAGACCATAGAAAATTAGGTAGAGAGCTAGAACTATTTAGTATTCAAGAGGAAGGCCCTGGTTTTCCATTTTTCCATCCTAAAGGAATGACTATTAGAAATATTCTTGAAAGCTTCTGGAGAGAAGAACACGTTAAAGCAGGATATGATGAGATCAAGACTCCTCTTATATTAAATGAAGCACTTTGGCATCAATCCGGTCACTGGGATCATTATAAAGAGAATATGTATTTTACAAATATAGATGAAGAAGATTATGCAATTAAGCCAATGAACTGCCCAGGCTCAATTTTGGTTTATAAGTCTAAAATGTATAGCTATAGGGACCTTCCTTTAAGATGGGCTGAACTTGGTTTAGTTCATAGACATGAACTATCTGGAGCTTTACATGGACTTATGAGAGTAAGATCCTTTACACAGGATGATGCTCATTTATTTGTATTGCCATCACAAATCAAGGATGAGTTGATAAAGGTTATTGAACTTGATGATAAATTCTATAAAGTATTTGGATTTAAATACAGTATAGACCTATCAACAAGACCAAAGAACTCAATGGGTTCAGACGAACAATGGGAGTTGGCTACGAATGGATTAATAGAGGCATTGAAAGAAAAAGGAATAAACTATAACCTCAATGAAGGTGATGGAGCATTCTACGGTCCTAAGATAGATTTCCAACTTGAAGATGCCATCGGAAGAACTTGGCAATGTGGAACTATACAGCTTGATTTCCAAATGCCTGAGAAATTCGATATTAGCTATGTAGATAAAGATAATGAAAAGAAACGTCCTGTAATGATTCACAGAACTATACTTGGAAGTATAGAAAGATTTATGGGTATTTTGATTGAGCACTATGCAGGTAAGTTCCCAGTTTGGTTAGCTCCTGTTCAAGCTACAATTCTACCTATTTCTGATAAATTCAATGATTATGCATATGAACTTCAAAAGGAACTAAGAGAAAAGGGACTTAGAGTAGAAGTGGATGCCAGAGCTGAAAAGATTGGATATAAAATAAGAGAAGCTCAAGTCCAAAAGATACCATATTCTCTAGTGGTAGGAGAGAAAGAAGTTGAAGGAAGATTGGTATCTGTTAGAAAGAGAGATGAAGGTGATTTAGGTCAAATGGGAGTTGAATCCTTCATCGAAAAATTAGTATACGAAAACGATAATAAAATTCAATAAGTACAAAAAAAGATGAGGGATTCCCTCATCTTTTTAAGTTGCAAGTGTACAGTTCTTTACATATTTTTTGTATATATCATCCAGTTGATTTGTTTCTATAGTTTCTTTTTCTAAAAGAGTTTCTGCAATTTCATTCAAAACTTCAGAATGTTCTTCTATTATAGAAAGAGCATCCTTGTAAGCCTTATCAGTAATTTTTTTAATTTCCATTCTTATGAAATCATAATTGTATCTAATATAGACTTCATCTAATGCCAATGTTCCAAGTCCACTCATACCATAGCTGCAAACCATTTCTCTTGCAATATCAGTAGCTTTGTTTAAATCATCCTTAGCGCCTGTTGTTATCTCTTTAAATTTGAATTCCTCGGCAGCCCTACCAGCTAGTAAGCCTGTTATTCTAGAATACAGTTCTTTTTCGGTAAATAGAAATCTTTCTTCATCAGGGAATTTCATTACATATCCTAAAGCTTGCCCTCTTGGGATAATAGATATCTTTTGTATGGAATCTACATTAAGGACTTTGGAAACTAGAGCATGCCCTGCTTCGTGAAATGCGACTACGTTTTTTTCCTTAATTAACACTGAAGGATTTTTTACTTCCAGTCCTGCAAGGACCCTTTCGATTGCAGCATCAAACTCAATGATAGTAATAATATTTTTATTCTTTCTAACTGCAATAATAGCTGCTTCATTGGCAATGTTAGCAAGCTGAGCGCCAGATAGTCCGGTGGTTTTCTTTGCTATATCCTTTATACTAAGAGATTTATCTAATGGCTTATTATTTGTGTGAACCTGGAGTATTTTTTCTCTTGCTTTTATATTTGGATTTCCCACATAAATATGCCTATCAAATCTTCCTGGTCTAAGTAATGCTTCATCTAGAAGATCTATTCTATTAGTAGCTCCAATAACAATTACAGTCTCGTTTGTATTAAAACCATCTAGCTCCACTAAGAGTTGATTTAAAGTTTGGTCCTTTTCGTTATTGGATTCAGAATTTCTCTTTGTTCCTATAGCGTCTATTTCATCGATGAAAATGATGCTAGGAGCTTCCTTTTTTGCTCTCTCAAACAAGGTTCTAACTCTCTTGGCTCCTACACCTACATACTTTTCTACAAACTCGGAGCCGCTTGCATAGAGGAAAGTGGAGTTTGTCTCACCAGCTACAGCTTTTGCAAGGAGTGTTTTCCCAGTTCCAGGTGGACCGTGAAACAAAATTCCCTTTGGAATTTTTGCTCCCATCTTTTTGTACTTAAAGGAGTTGTTTATAAAGTCAATGGTCTCCTGTAGCTCTTCTTTAATTTCTTCTAAACCTGCTACATCATTAAATGAAACATCTGGTTTATCTCTTTCTTTTTGGTTATCTTTTTCTAAACTTAAGATAGAAGGCATTAGTTGAGCTTTTTCCTTCAAGCTATTGTGATAGATAAAGAGAATCACTGTCAAAGCAAGGATTAACAATCTATCTCCAAGACTTACATTCAATTTAATAGAAGGAAATAGAGAACTTAAAAATAGAACTCCAGAAGCTATTACTCCCATAACAAAAAGAGAGAATATAATTTTTTTCTTTTTCAATTTATCCCCACCTTTTATTTTCTAAGCTTAGTGTAACCAAAAGGGTTTTTTCTATAACAAGGCAAATTAATGATTCTACTAATATATTTGGCTAGCTACCTACCTATAAATAACATTGTATTTCAAGCTTTCGCTTTGTTGAGATGGTGTGTAGAAACTAAAAAGTTTCTTCTTATTCCTAAATACAATAAGGTACTGGAAGATTATAATTTTATTGGGTATAATTAGGATGAGAGCGCAAAGAAAGGAGCATATTATGGATTTTCTAAATTTAATTGATACTTATGAGAATGAAATTGTTAGTTCAACTCAAGAAATAATCAGCATTAAATCAGTAGAGGATAAACCCCTGCCTGGAATGCCATTTGGAGAAGGGCCTTATAAATCTTTAGAATATATTTTACGCCTGGGAGAAAGCATGGGATTTAAAGGAAAAAATCTGGAAGGCTATGCAGGGCACCTGGATTTAGGAACAGGAGAAGAAGTAGTAGGAGTATTAGCCCATGTAGATGTTGTACCTGAAGGCGAGGGATGGAGCTATCCACCTTTTGGAGGAGAAATACATAATGGAAATATCTACGGAAGAGGTACAGTTGATGATAAGGGACCAGCTATAGCAGTTCTTTATGCTATGAAAGCTCTTAAGGAGTCAGGTGTTAACCTAAATAGAAAAATTAGGCTAATAGTAGGAGCTAATGAAGAAACAGGCTGGAAATGTATGGAGCATTACTTTAAGCATGAAAAAGCTCCAGATATGGCATTTACTCCAGATGCTGACTTTCCGGTAATCCACGGTGAGAAAGGTATAATTGTATTTGATTTAGTATTTAAAATGAATAATCCTACAGATTGTGATATATATTTAAAGAGCTTAAAGGGAGGTAATGCTCCAAATATGGTTCCTGATCATGCAGAAGCTTTGCTCCAGGTTAAAGATTTAGATAAGCTAAAAATAAGCATTGATAACTTTAATTCTAATAAGGATTATAAGATTTTGTTGACCTTAGAAGGCGATCTAGTCAAGATAATAGCAAAGGGAATCTCAGCCCATGGGAGCACGCCGGAAAAAGGAAGTAATGCTATCTCACATCTAATGAATTTCTTAGGATATATTTTTGATGGTGAATGTTCAATTTGCAGATACATTGATTTTTATAACAAGAGGATTGCTTTTAAACATAATGGTGAAGGTATAGGTTGTGGATTAGAAGATGATGTTTCAGGCAAACTAAATTTCAATCCGGGTATGATAAGAGTTGAGGATGGAAATATAGTATTAACAATCAATGTTAGATACCCAATTAAAACCAATGCAAAAGAAGTATATGAAGGTATAAAAGAAAACCTTAAGGATACCACTATACAATTAGTTGAAGGAAGTTCAGATTCTAAACCACTTTATGTCCCGGTGGATGATTTTCTCGTTGAGAAGTTGATGAATGTATATAGGGAACAAACTGGTGATGTAGATTCCAAGCCTATTACAATAGGTGGAGGAACATATGCAAGAGCTATGAATAATGCAGTAGCCTTTGGACCTATGTTTCCAGGTCAAAAAGATGTAGCTCATCAAAAAGACGAATATATAAGTATTGACCATCTCATGAAAATAACAAAAATATATGCTCAGGCTTTGTATGAACTAGCGAAATAAAGTATTTTAAAAAATGTTTGACAAAGTATCTGTATTAGCATATAATGTTTTAGAAATGAATATTAATGTTCAAGTAGAAGGTTCCGCTTCTCACCTTATTGCTGCGGCTCATAAGGTTTAGATTATAGTCCATTTAGGACTAATTACTTATTGTGTAATAAAGCGGGCGTTCTATGCCCGTTTTTTTTTATATATGAATTTAAAATTAGGAGGTGCTGTACTATTAAAGAGCTTCAGATTAATGAAGAGATTAGGGATAAGGAAGTAAGATTAATCGACGTTGATGGAAGTCAGCTGGGGGTTGTACCAACAAGAAAAGCAATGGAGATTGCCAATGAAAGAAAACTCGACCTTGTAAATGTTGCCCCAAATGCTAAACCACCGGTTTGTAAAATACTTGATTATGGAAAATACAAATACGAAATAGCTAAGAAGGAAAAAGAAGCTAAGAAAAATCAAAAGGTTATCAATGTAAAGGAAATCCGCCTTACTCCAAATATCGAAACTCATGACCTTACAACAAAAGCTAACAGAGCAATTGAGTTCTTAGGTGATGGGGATAAAGTTAAAGTTTCTGTAAGATTCCGTGGTAGAGAAATGGGTCATACTGAAATGGGTAAAGTAGTAATCGATGATTTCTTGAAAATTGTCGGAGATGCTGGTATTGTTGAAAAACAAGCAAAACTAGAAGGCAGAAACATGATTATGTTTCTAGCGCCAAAAACAGAATAGCTTAGGAGGATATAAAGATGGCAATTAAAATGAAAACACATAGAGCTTCAGCGAAGAGATTCAAAAGAACTGCTACAGGATTATTGAAGAGACATAAGGCATACAAGAGCCACTTAACGGGAAAGAAATCACAAAAGAGAGTTAGAAACCTAAGAAAAGGTACTTTAGTTAGTCGTGGAGATCAAAGAAGAATCGACTCAATGCTACCATAGTAAACTACAATTTTTATATATAGGAGGACATAGAAATGGCAAGAGTAAAAAGAGGCGTAAATGCCAAGAAGAGACATAAGAAAGTATTAAAACAAGCCAAAGGATATTTTGGAGCGAAAAGTAAG
>CAZHLF010000148.1:0-6149 GCA_964532845.1 uncultured Tissierella sp. | reverse complement strand
TGCATATAGGATAGTAGTGCCTATGGAGGATATTATTCCACCTTTTAATCTATACCTAAAGGCGGCTAGAATTATAGGAATATAATACAGTTTTCTGTAAAATGTATGCAACTCCCACTCTGCCATTAGATTGGAATAGTGTAGAAAGGTTATGAATAAAATTATTGATGAAATTACCCATATGGATTTATCTTTAAATATATTTCTTTTCATATTGCAACTCCTGTGACTATATTCCCTAACATAGTTTTATTGTTTTAAACACACTTAACCATCTTATCTATTTGTACCCTCATTATGCAAATAAAACTTCCCTAGTCTATCATAGGGAAGTTTTTAAACTAAACATCTTCATTAATATGTTTTCCATTTACCTTTTCTTCATGACAACTTTTGTTTCCAAAGTTGAATATCCCTACTATCATAAGTATATGCATCAAAGGACATAGTAAAAAGAGTAAGCTAGAATATTTTGCTATACCATATCCACCAATATTAAAGAATCTCATTCCACCGATTACTAATATAGGAACAAGGCAGCCTAATAACATTAATAACATATGCTTCCCATGACTATGGTTCTTATTATCTTTCATTATAACACCTCCATATTAAATAAGATAATATTAACTTTGCAAATATCATGCCAAGCCTATTTCTATGATTTTCAAGCATTTATTCATATTGATAAAAATAAAATGTGGCAAATCAAACAGCAGGTGTTTAATATGCCACATTACTTTATATGCTTATTTTTTATTTCTCCCTCTAAATCTAATAAAAAAAATAATTAATCCAACTACAAAAATCAAAGCAACTATGGTAATAAATAAATATTGATTACCCCCTGAGGTCACAAGGATTTTTGTCGGACCATCTGCTCCTCCTATAATGCCTATATCCATAGATATCTCCTATCTTAATTTAAATACTTATCAACGTTTCTTAAAAAATTAATATAGTGGCTCTTCCAGATACTTTAGTTCCTCTGGAGTTGAAACCCTTCCTAAGTCTTCATTTTGATAAGGGTATCTTCCATACTTTTCTAATACTCCCCTGTGAAGCATTTCATAATGCATGGTATTAGCATCACCTAGAGCTTCAAAATGTTTATGTGCCCAATTGTGGAGCTCTAATGATTCTGAATGCATGAATGGTAGTAGTACAAAGCGTTTCTCATCCTTTGTTAAGGTGTTATACGCCGGATGAGCTACTACTTCCTGAGCTAATGCTATGGCCATTTTATCCTGGGTGTATGTCCTGATGTCTCCTCTAAATAGATTTCTAGAGAATTGATCTAGTACTATTATTTCTGCTACTCTTCCTTTTATATCCCTTCTCCATTCAACCAGAAGTCCTTCTTTTGCAGCTACCCAAGTATCTAAAAATTTTTCTCTTATCTTTTCATCGAATGTGTTATCTTCTGCAAAGTGAAGGGGCATATGCTCTGTATGGAACCAAAATTCTAAAACTTCTTTATAAGTTGTTATATTCACTTAATCAATCCTTTCTTACTCTTGTTAATCTTCTTATACCCAAGAGTTATGAAATTAATTTCATTACAATTTTCTAGTAGTTCTCAGAAAATAATTGAAATTCCTTCTAAAAAATGGTATGCTACCCACACAACAAAATAAATTACAGTTACTACATAGTAGTAAGTAAAAATAGAAATACTAAATACTAAAAGGTTTAAATAGGCTTTTTGCCCATAGAGAGAGGTAATAATATGATTAAAGTTGAGAACTTATCCTTTTCATTTCCACAAAAGGATTTATATAATAAGATTTCATTTGAAATCGAAGAGGGTCAACACTGTGCCTTTATAGGTCCTAGTGGCATTGGAAAGAGTACCCTTATAGACATAATTATGGATCCGGAAAAGTATATGTACGGTGGCAATTTAGAGATTCAACCAGGATTAAGAATTGGTTATGTAAGCCAGTTTTATCAAAGGGATAAAACAAAGGATATCACAGTATTTCAATATATCGGGGAAAAATTTATCTATTTACAAAATGAAATAGATGCTATTTGTCTTGAAATGGAAACATCTCAGGATATAGATGCTTTGATGGAGAAATACCAGCAAGCCCTTGATGCCTTTGATGCCATAGGTGGCCATGATTATGAAAGCATCATAAATAAAAAACTTAATCTTTCCCAAATGAATAATCAAAAAGATAAGCCCCTATCAGAGCTAAGTGGTGGTGAATTCAAACTTATTCAGGTAATAAAGGAAATGCTTAATAGTCCAGATTTATTGATTATGGATGAACCAGATGTATTTTTGGATTTTGAAAACCTTAATGGACTTAAAGACCTTATAAACTCCCATAAAGGAACACTCTTAGTAATTACTCATAATAGATATTTATTGAATCATTGCTTTAACAAGATATTACACCTTGAAAATACTGAGATTCAAGAGTTTAACGGTAGATATATTGATTATAACTTTGAATTACTTCAAACAAAAATTGAGTTGCAGGAACTTGCTGCTATTGACGATGAAGAGATTGAAAGAAATCGTATCTTAATAGAGAAATTAAGATTTAATGCAAATGAAAATGCTGAAGCAGCTAAGGGTAAGTCGGTAAATGCCAGAGCTAAAATCATAGAGAGACTGGAAGCTCGTAGAATCAAAGCTCCATTTGTAGCAATTAGAGAACCTGATATCCATTTCCATATAGATCACGAAATCGAAGATATGGTTATTCTTATTGTAAATGATTATAGTGTTTGTTTTGAAGATACTCTCCTGGAAAAAGTCCATTTCCAGATAAATTCCCATGATAAAGTAGCTCTTATTGGTCCAAATGGTACAGGTAAAACTACTTTATTAAAAGAAATATATGAGAATAACAACCCTGCTATTGAAATAGATGAAAATGTTAAGATAGCTTATTTATCCCAGCTTCAGGGAGAAACACTAAATGAAGAGAATACAATAGCTGATGAGTTCTTTGATGCAGGTTTTAGCTCCTATGATGAGATAAAAAAATGTGTTGCTAGCTATGGCTTTGATGAAGAAATAATCCATCAAAGAATCCAATCCCTATCAGGAGGAGAAAAGAATTTGCTGCAGCTAGCTAAAATTTCTCATAGCAATGCATCATTGTTACTTCTTGATGAGCCAACAAGTCATTTAGATACTTATTCACAGATTGCTCTGGAAAAGGCCATAGAAAATTATAAGGGTGCAGTTATAATGATTTCTCATGATTTCTATAATATTGTAAATTGTATGGATTATGTTCTTATCATCGAAGATAAAACTATAAGGAAAATGAGTATCCGTAAATTTAGAAAAATGATATATGATAATCATTTTAATAAAGACTATTTAGAAATTGAAATGAAGAAAAAATCTCTTGAAACTCAAATCCAGTTGGCTTTAAAGAATAATAATTTTGAGCTGGCAAAAGTTCTGGTTGAGGAATTGGAAGATTTGATTAAGCTATTATAAATTATCTAGGAAAATAGAGAAGAACCCAAGAAGGGTTCTTTTTCTTATACAGGATTATTAAATGAGCATGGGACAAGGGTTAGACATTTTCCACAAACTTGAGCTTCATCCTGTAAATCACTATGGAGTTTTTCATTCTCCAAACACATTTCAAAGCACTTAAACCTATCAAACCTATCTCTAAAGAGGGCATCATTTACGCATTTATCTACACAATATGCGCAGGATGAATTAAACTTATATAGACAATATTCATGTTCTGGTCTCTTGCTAGGCTTTAGTTCCAAATCAGTAACTACATTGCCCAATCTCCCACAGCAACCACTCTTAGTAATCAGCATATTATTAAGTCCAAAGGTTCCTAGACCTGCTATATATGCCACATGTCTGTTGGACCATACGCTGATTAGCTTTTCATAGTCCATGTTTAAGTTTGGATCTAGTTTTGCTGCTTGATTACCCATCTTCTTTATGGTTTCTATTAGATAATCATTCAATTTGCCAATCAAGCGATTAGTTTCAACATATGCTCTTGCCCATTCCTTGGAGCTATGTCTTCCATTCATATTGCTAATTGGTATGGATTCCTCAAAGGGAAGAAAATATGTAATAACACTCTTAGCCCCATTTAGTATGTCATCAGGCATTAAATGATTAGGATTAGCCACTTCTTTAAGCTTTTGGAACAAGGGATCATCTGCTGATGCAAAAGCAACTATTGGTTTCTTCCACCTTGTCTTCATCCCTTGATTCTCCATGTAATCCTCAACAAAATCGCCAATTATTTTCTCCAGCCTCTTCTCTCCTTGTAGGTTCATCACACTGCCCCCTTATTCTCTATAAGATGGATTCTACTTGTTCATCTATCCTTTGCTTCAATTATACCCATTACTTTGAGTATATCAGAATTATTCTATTTTTCATTAAAATTGATTATATAAGGTAAATACTATATAATTTTTTAGAGGTGATTTTAGTGAATTATTTTTTATACTATTTTATTTTGATAAATATAATAACTTTTTTTGCATTTTTCCTGGATAAGAAACGTGCACAAAGAAAAAAATGGAGAGTTCCGGAAATCTGGTTATTTGGTCTATCTGCCATTGGTGGGGCTTTGGGAGGAATATTGTGCATGAATATTATGAGGCATAAGACAAAAAAACTCTCTTTTAAGTTTTTTATGCCTGTTTTACTAGTGGCTAACTTTTTAATTGCATATTATATCTCCACAAAATTTTAAAGAGGCGAAGAATTTTCTTCACCTCTTTTTGATTCTAAATCCCTATTATCAGTTTCCTATAAATTAGAAGCCAACAGTTCTTTACCAGATATTCCTGGCTCTGTCATTCCAAATGAGTCCAAAATCCTGTTAAGATCTACTTCTTCTAAAAGATTTTGTCTTAATACCAATTCCCTTACTGACTCTCCAGTTTCTATAGCAGTTACAGCTATTTTTGCTGATTCTTTATATCCAATATGAGGACATAATGCAGTAATTATACCAACACTGTTTTCTACTAGGTTTCTACAATGTTCTTCATTTGCAGTTATACCATTTATACAGTTTTCAATAAATGTTTCAACTCCATGAGTTAATGTTTCTATTGATTCATAAAGATTATAGAAAATAACTGGTTCAAAAGCATTTAATTCTAATTGTCCTGCTTCTGCTGCCATTGTTATGGTCATATCATTTCCAATTATATTAAAAGCTATCTGACTAACTACTTCTGGTATTACAGGATTTATTTTTCCTGGCATTATGGAAGATCCATTTTGTTTTGGAGGAAGATTTATTTCTCCAAATCCAGTTCTAGGTCCAGATGACATAAGTCTTAAGTCATTACTTATCTTGGAAAGATTAACTGCACATACCTTTATTGCGCTGGAAACTGCTACAAAACCATCAAGATTTTGAGTTCCATCAACTAAATCATCGTTTTGATATATATCTAAACCTGTAATTTTAGCTAGGTTTGGTACAATTTTCTTAACATATAGTTCATCTGCATTTAAACCTGTTCCTATTGCAGTTGCACCCATGTTAATATGATTTATTTCTTCTTTAGCTTTTGTAATTCTAACGATGTCTCTTTTAATTGCATTAGCATATGCATGGAACTCTTGTCCCAATCTTATAGGAATAGCATCTTGCATCTGAGTTCTTCCCATTTTTATAACGTGGTCGAATTCCTTAGCTTTATTAAGTAACGCTTCTACAAGATTTTCCAACTGAGGTATAGCTTTATCTATTAATCTTATAGCTGCAATTTTTCCACTACTAGGTATTACATCATTAGTTGATTGTCCATAGTTTACATGGTCATTTGGATGAACATAGGAGTAATCTCCTAACTCTCCCCCCAATATTTCAGTTGCTCTATTAGCTACAACTTCATTAGTGTTCATATTTATGGATGTACCAGCTCCACCTTGTATAGGGTCTGTAATAAACTGATCATGAAGCTTTCCTTCGATTATCTCTTTGCAAGCCTTAATTATAGCTTTACCCTTTTCTAAATCAAGTAGTTCAACTTCCATATTTGTTATTGCAGCTGCTTTTTTTACTTCAGCCAATGCTTTTATCATCTCAGGATGGATTTTTCTACCTGTAATTTTAAAGTTTTCATATGCTCTAAGTGACTGAACTCCATAATAGGCATTTTTAGGTACTCTC
>CAZHLF010000147.1:0-6167 GCA_964532845.1 uncultured Tissierella sp. | reverse complement strand
TGATATGTTGCACCACATTCTTTGCATATTCTTCTTCCAATAGCTCTTTCAATTAGAATTTTGCTGTCTGCTTCAATATTGACAACTTTATCCATTTTTATACCCATAGCTGTAAGCGCAGAATCCAATGCCTCAGCTTGATTAACTGTTCTTGGGAATCCATCTAGTAAAAATCCGTTTTTACAGTCGTCCTTAGTCAATCTATCTTTAACTATGGATACTACCAGTTCATCTGGAACTAATAATCCCTTATCCATATACTCCTTAGCCTGTATGCCTAGTTGAGTACCTTCTTTGATATTAGCTCTAAATATATCTCCAGTTGAAATATGAGGAATATTGTATTTTTTTACTATATTTGATGCTTGAGTACCTTTCCCTGCTCCCGGAGGTCCTAATAGTACTAATCTCACAATATCATCTCCTATAGCTATTTTAAGAATCCTTTGTAATGTCTCATTAACATTTGTGATTCTATTTGTTTTACTGTTTCTAGTGCAACACCGACTACAATTATAATTGCTGTTCCACCAAAGTTAACATTCATTCCGAAAATCTTAGTAAGTATCATTGGTAGTACGGATAGTACTGCAAGTGCTAACCCTCCAACGATTACTACTCTGTTTACTACTTTATTTAAATACTCAGAAGTCGGTCTACCTGGTCTGATACCTGGTACGAATCCACCGTTCTGTTGTAAATTCTTTGCATATTCTACTGTGTTGAATTGTATTGCTGTATAAAAATATGTGAAGAAAATAATTAACAATATGTTAAATATTGAGTAAATCCAAATACCTACTGAACCTGATGGTGTAAGATATTTAGTTATCCAAGCTGCTGCATTTCCACCTACAAACAATGTTATTGTTTGAGGAATTACTAGTAATGACTGTGCGAAGATTACTGGCATTACTCCAGCCATCAGTACTTTAACAGGTATATGAGTTGACTGTCCACCATACATTTTTCTACCAACAACTCTTTTAGCATATTGAACTGCTATTCTTCTTTCGCCTTCTTGAATTGCAATTACTACTGCAATAATAAATAAGAAGACTACACCAAATATTAGAACCTTAATAATGTTTAACTCACCAGCAGCAACTGCTCTAGCTGTAGCTATTAGTTGCTTTGGCAGTGCTGAAATAATACCTATAAAGATAATTAAGGAAATACCATTTCCAATACCTTTTTCAGTTATTAGTTCACCTATCCACATTAAAAATGCTGTACCTGCCACCATAGTAATAATTACTATGATGTTTTGCATTGCATTTGTAGTTTCCAATGCTTGTTTAAAGAAACCAAATGTATATCCTATAGCTTGAATTAAAGCTAAAGCCAATGCACCATATCTTGTAAGTTGAGTGATTTTCTTTTTTCCTTCTTCTCCTTGTTTAGCCAACTCTTCTAGCTTTGGAATCGCTATTGTTAAAAGTTGAATAACTATAGAAGCAGTAATATATGGATAAATACTCAATACAAATATACTAAACTGGCTAAATCCACCACCGGCCATCAAGTCCATGAATTGTAAAATTCCGCCTTGACCGCCACTGAAAATAAGATCTATCGCTTCTTTGTTCATATATGGTACTGGTACTGCAGAACCTAGTCTAAATACTAGTAGCATCAATAGTGTGAATACTATTTTTTGTCTAATTTCTGGTATTCTCCATGCATTCCTTAAGGTTGAAAGCATTTATATCACCTCAACCTTTCCTCCTGCTGCTTCGATTTTCTCAGCGGCAGTTTTACTAAATTTTTGTGCTTGAACAGTTAACTTAGCTGTCAATTCTCCATCTCCAAGAACTTTAATACCGTCCTTAGCTTTACCCTTTTTAACGATACCTTCGTTAAATAATAATTCAGGAGTAACTACTGTGCCATTTTCGAATCTATTTAAATCTTCTATATTAACAGTTGCAAAAACTTTTGAAAATATATTAGTAAATCCACGTTTTGGAGTTCTTCTAAACAAAGGCATTTGACCACCTTCAAAACCAGGTCTTACACCGCCACCTGATCTGGAGTTTTGTCCTTTATGTCCTTTACCAGAAGTTTTACCTGTACCGGATCCGATACCTCTACCTAATCTCTTAGTAGGTTTAACGCCTCCGCCTTCATTTGGTCTTAAATCATGTAATTTCATTGGTACACCTCCTCTATGCTTATTCTATAACATCAACCATGTAGTCTACTTGATGTATCATACCTCTTATTTGAGGGGTATCATTCTTTTCCACTACTTGACCGATCTTTCTTAATCCAAGTGCTTGGATTGTTTTTCTATGGCTTTCAGGTTTACCTATTAAACTCTTAACCAATTTAATTTTGATCATAGTCATTTAAAATCCCCCCTAACCTAATAATTCTTCTACAGTAAGGCCTCTTAGTTTTGCAACGTCTTCAGCTCTCTTTAAGTTTTGAAGAGCATCCATTGTTGCATTTACTACGTTTCTTGGATTGTTTGTGCCAAGTGACTTAGTTCTGATATCTCTGATACCTACTAACTCGCAAACAGCACGAACTGTACCACCAGCAATAACTCCTGTACCTTCTTTGGATGGTTTTAATATTACTCTACCAGCTCCATAAATTCCAGTAATTTCATGAGGTATTGTTGTACCAACTAGAGGAACTTCAATTACGTGTTTCTTAGCATCTTGAACAGCTTTTCTAATAGCTTCTGGTACTTCTGCAGCTTTAGCCATTCCAACACCTACGTGACCGTTAGCATCGCCTACTACTACAAGTGCACTGAATCTGAAGTTTCTACCGCCCTTTACTACTTTAGTAACACGATTTATATGAACAACTCTTTCTTGTAAATCTAAATTGCTTGCATCTATATATTTGCGTTCCATTGATTCCCCTCCTTCTATTAGAATTTAAGTCCTGCTTCTCTTGCACTGTCAGCTAGTTCTTTAATTCTTCCATGGAATATATATCCACCTCTATCGAAAACTACCTCTTCGATACCTTTCTCTAAAGCACGCTTAGCAACTAATTCACCTACGAACTTAGATGCCTCTTTGTTTTTAGTAGAGGTAAGGCTAGCGGATTTATCCAAAGTAGAAGCTGAAACTAAAGTATGACCTGCAACATCGTCGATTATTTGAGCATATATATGGTGTCCACTTCTATAAACACAAAGTCTTGGTTTATTAGGTGTTCCAGATATTTTCTTTCTTACTCTTTCATGTCTAGCTTTTCTGTTAATGCTTTTATCTATCTTTTTTAACACTCTGTTTCACTCCCTTCTACTTACCAGTTTTTCCAACCTTACGTCTAATAACTTCTTCAGTATACTTAACACCTTTGCCCTTATATGGCTCTGGTCTTCTCCAGTCTCTGATCTTAGAAGCATAGTTTCCAACTTGTTGTTTGTCTATACCTTTTACTAAGATCTTATTTGGAGCTGGAACTTCAACTTCTATTCCCTTAGGGTCTTCCATCTCAACTGGATGTGAGAAACCTAAAGTAAGAACTAATTTATTTCCTTGCTTTGCAGCTCTATATCCTGTACCTACGATATCCAATGTTTTTGTATATCCCTCAGTAACTCCAACAATCATGTTGCTGATTAGGGTTCTGGATAAACCATGAAGTGATTTGTGTTTTTTGTTTTCAGTTGGTCTAGCAACTGAAAGCACACCATCTTCTATTTTAATTTCCATATCCTTATCGATTTGTTGACTTAAAGTACCCTTTGGTCCTTTAACTTCAACAAAGTTATTATCATCAATTTTAATTTCAACTCCACTTGGCAAGCTAATTGGCTTCAATCCTATTCTTGACATGAGTGCACCTCCTGTTCCTGTAATCTAGTTATTTATTACCAAACGTAACAAATAACTTCTCCACCTATATTTTCTTTCCTTGCAACCTTGTCAGTCATGATACCCTTTGAAGTTGAAAGGATTACTATTCCAAGTCCACCTAATACTCTTGGTATCTCGTCGCTCTTTACATATACTCTAAGACCTGGTTTGGAAATTCTCTTTATTCCACTAATAACTTTTTCATTTTGCTTTCCGTACTTTAAGTCAACCCTAATAATACCTTGTTTAGCATCATCTATAAAATCGAATCCTTTAATGAATCCCTCATTTAAAAGGATTTGAGCTAATTCTTTCTTTATATTAGAAGCAGGAACATCAACAGAATCATGTTTTGCGTTACTAGCATTTCTTATTCTCGTTAACATATCCGCGATTGGGTCTGTCATCATAATTTAGTTACCTCCTTTCATAACTTGTTACTACCAACTTGCTTTTTTAACTCCAGGGATTTGACCTTTGTATGCTAATTCTCTAAAACAAATACGGCAAACTCCATATTTTCTTAAAACAGCATGTGGTCTTCCACAAATACTACATCTTGAATATGCTCTTGTGCTAAACTTAGGTTTCCTTTGTTGTTTAGCAATCATTGATTTCTTTGCCAAGACTTTTTCCCTCCTTCTTTACTTTTTAAAGGGCATTCCCATTTTTTCCAAGAACACTCTAGCTTCTTCATCAGTTTTAGCAGTCGTTACAATAACGATATCTAATCCCCTGATATTATCTACTTTGTCATATTCAATTTCTGGGAATATAAGTTGTTCTTTGATACCTATTGCATAGTTTCCTCTACCATCAAATGAAGTATCACTTACACCTCTAAAGTCTCTAACTCTTGGTAATGCAATGTTCATAAATTTATCTAAGAAGTCGTACATTCTTTCTCCTCTAAGAGTAACCTTTGTACCAACTTTCATACCTTCACGCAATTTAAAGTTCGCTATGGATTTCTTTGCTCTAGTGATAACAGGCTTTTGTCCTGCAATTAGCTCTAATTCACTAACTGCGGATTCAAGAATCTTTGGATTATCTCTAGCTTCACCAATACCCATATTGATTATAACTTTTTCAAGCTTTGGTACTTCCATAACGTTTTTGTATTGAAATCTTTCCATTAAAGCACTAACAACCTCGTTAGTATATTTCTCTTTTAATCTGGAAGCCATTCTATTACCTCCTCTCTAAATACTATTTATCTAGAACTTCTCCACACTTTTTGCATACTCTTACTTTCTTTCCGTCTGCTAATTCTTTGTGTCCAACTCTTACACCAGTCTTATCCTTTTCACAATAGAACATAACCTTTGATGAGCTTATTGCTCCTTCAAATTTAAGGATTCCACCAGGTTGTTGAGGACCTGCAGCCTTCTTATGCTTTGTTACCATGTTGATTCCTTCAACGATTACTTTATTTTCAGATGGTAGAGCTTGAAGCACTTTACCAGTCTTGCCTTTGTCTTTTCCAGAAATAACTACTACTGTATCTCCACTTTTAACGTGCATATTTTACACCTCCTCTTACTATAGAACTTCAGGTGCTAAGGATATAATCTTCATGAAGTTTCCTCTTCTTAACTCCCTAGTAACAGGTCCAAATATACGTGTACCAACTGGATTCCTGTCTTCTTTAATAATAACTGCTGCGTTATCATCAAATTTAATGTAAGATCCGTCATCTCTTCTAACACCATAGCTAGTTCTTACTATAACAGCTTTAACTACATCACCTTTTTTAACAACCCCACCAGGTGTTGCACTTTTAACCGCACATACTACTATATCTCCAACACTTGCATACTTTCTATTAGTTCCACCAAGTATTCTGATAACTAGAACTTCTTTTGCTCCTGAGTTATCAGCAACTCTCATACGGCTCTCGGTTTGAATCATTTAGAATACCTCCTTTCGAGTAAAAGGACTATTTTGCCTTTTCTATAATTCTTACTAATCTCCATCTTTTATCCTTGCTTAATGGTCTAGTCTCCATTATTTCAACTACATCACCAATGCCACATTCATTATTTTCATCATGGGCTTTAAACTTAGTAGTTCTCTTTAGTTGCTTTTTGTACAAAGGATGCGTCACGAATGTCTCTATAGCAACAACAATTGTCTTTTCCATTTTATCGCTAACAACAGTGCCTATCTTAACCTTACGATTTCCTCTTTCCATTCGAGATTAAACCTCCTTTCCTAATGATAGTTCACGTTCTCTAACAATTGTTTTAACGCGAGCTATATCTTTTCTAACTGTATTTATTCTTAAGGGGTTATCTAATTGACCAGTAGCCAATTGAAATCTCAAGTTGAATAATTCTG
>CAZHLF010000146.1:0-6352 GCA_964532845.1 uncultured Tissierella sp. | reverse complement strand
CTGCTTAATGTAAATGGCATAAAGGCCCTTCCTTACCACGCCGGGCTGGATGCCGCCACAAGAGCTGCAAATCAAGACAAATTCCTGCTGGAGGAGATAGATGTAATTGTAGCAACCATTGCCTGAAAATAAATATAGCCCATAATAAATCCGCCTATAATATCTGTGGGCCAATGAACCCCAAGATACATTCTGCTAATTCCCATAAGAATTACATAGGATAATGCAATAGTATATACTATCTTCTTTTTATCTTTATACTTGTCATTCTTGCAGATTAGGTATGCAAAGGTAAGATACATACTCATTGAAACCATGGAATGCCCACTGGGATAGCTTAATCCACCCTGTTCTACTAGAAAGAAATCCAAAGGCCTTGTACGGTTGATTAGAAGCTTTAAAACATAGTTTAATATCCAACATCCTAAAGAAGAAGCTAGTAATAGTTTTGATATATAATATTTCTTTTTTACTTGCATATAAAAAATTGCAATCACCAAGACAGGAATCAAAAAATATCCAGATCCAATAAATGATATAAACTTCATAATCGCAAACATTACTGGGTCATTATTACTATGTAATAAATCTAATAGACCTACATCAAATAATATACCCTCAGAGGAGTTTCTAACCATTAAGCCCATAACTACGAATAGTGTTAATGCTATAACCGAAAAAATTCTGTTGTACTTTCTAATTTGCATTTTATACCCCTTAAGTTTAAAAGGGTGACCGAAGTCACCCTTTTAATTATTTATCCTCGTTTTCTCTTTGGTGCTATATGAATAGCTAAATCATCAAGTCCTAATGCTGCTTCATGAACTGCTTCTGATAGGGTTGGATGAGCGTGGATTGTTCTAGTAATTGCTGATGCATCCATGTTATTGGAAATTGCCAAGGCTCCCTCATGAATTAAATCATTGGCATGAGGTCCTAGGATATGAACTCCAAGAATTTTGTTATCATCTTTACCAGCTAAGATTTTAACTATTCCTTCTCCCTCTCCTAAGGATAATGCCTTACCATTGGCTGAGAACATAAACTTACTGGATTTATATTCTATGCCTTTTTCCTTAAGTTGCTCTTCTGTATATCCTACCTGTGCAACTTCATTCATGGTAAATACACAAGCTGGCCAATGTTCTAGTACAATATCAGGATCATGTCCCATTATCTTTTCAACTACATACTCACCTTGAGCACTGGCTACATGGGCTAGTTGAATTCCTTTGGAATTAACATCACCTATTGCATAAATGCCTTCAATTGTAGTTTGGAAGTCATCATTTACTTCGATGCCTTTCTTACCTACTTTGATTCCTACCCCTTCAAGATTTAGCCCATCTACTAACGGTGCTCTACCTGAAGCAATAAGAACATAGTCTCCAACTACTTCTATTTCTTCATCTTTTTCCTTATATCTTGCAACAACTTTAAGTTTATCGCCTTCTTTAACTATCTCTTTAGCTCTAATATCTACATAGGTTTCTATACCTTGCTTTTTAAGCATTGGAGTAAGACGTTTTGCTATTTCCTTATCTGCATCCTTTAGGATTCTTGAAGCAAGTAGTATTACATTGCTTCCTAATTCCTTATAGATGCTGGCAAATTCAAGACCTATAACTCCACCACCTACTACTATTAAAGTTCCTGGAATATGGTCAAGGTCTAAAAGGTCATCAGATGTAATAACTCCTTCTAAGTCTACACCTTTTGTTTCTGTCATTTGTGGGAAAGAACCTGTCGCTATGATTATATTATCTGCTTGGACTTCTCTTTTTTCACCAGCTAATAAGTCAACTGTTAATGTTTTATTGTCTTTGAATGTTGCTTTTCCTGGGATGAATTCAATATTTTTATATGATGAGATAAGCTTTTCAATTCCTGTAACAAGAGAATTAACAACGGCGTTTTTTCTCTCCTGCAGTGCTTTTCCATCTAGTCTATATCCATCAACTTCTATTCCGAATTCATTAGCTCTCTTTAGAGAATTCATTATTTCAGCATTTCTGAAATATGTTTTTGTAGGGATACATCCCCTATTAAGGCATGTACCCCCTACTTCTCTATTTTCTATTAAGGTAACATCTGCACCTAATTGAGCTGCTCTTATAGCTGCAACATAGCCACCAGGCCCTGCACCAATAATTGCGATCCTTTTAGTCAAATGTATCCCTACCCTTCATATTTTACTACTGGAGTTCTAGCTGCCTTAGTTTCATCTGGTCTTCTTACTATAGTATCATGTGGGGCAGTCTTCAAAGCTTCTGGATTCTCACTTGCTTCCTTAGCAATGGAAATCATAGCCTCTATAAATCCGTCTATGGTTTCCTTGCTTTCTGATTCTGTTGGCTCTATCATCAATGCTTGATTGATAATAAGTGGGAAGTAAATTGTTGGTGGATGATATCCATGGTCTAATAGTCTCTTAGCTATATCAAGTGTTGAAACCTCACTTAATGTATCCTTTAATCCTCCAAATACTACCTCATGCTTAACAACAGTATCAAGTGGCAAGTAGTAGTAATCTTTAAGTTTTTCTTTAATATAGTTAGCATTTAATACTGCCATTTCAGAAGCTTTCTTAAGTCCATCACTACCCATAGTTAAAATATAGGTATATGCTCTTAAGAAGATTCCAAAGTGTCCGTAGAAGTCTTTAACTTTACCAATTGAGTGTGGAATATTGTAATCTAAGAAGAATGTTCCATCTTCTCTCTTACCTACCATTGGTACTGGAAGGAATTCAGCTAATATTTCCTTACATCCTACAGGTCCTGAACCAGGTCCTCCACCACCATGAGGGGTTGAGAAGGTCTTATGAAGGTTATAGTGAACTACGTCAAATCCCATATCTCCCGGTCTAGCATGGCCCATAATGGCATTTAAGTTAGCTCCATCATAATAAAGAAGTCCGCCAGCTTCATGAACGATTCTTGAGATTTCTTTTACTCCTCTGTCATAAATACCTACTGTATTTGGGTTTGTAAGCATAAGACCCGCTGTATCATCTCCAACTACTGCCTTCAATGCTTCTAAGTCGACTAATCCATCTTCAGTTGATTTTATTTCAATAATTGAATATCCTGCCATAGCTGCAGTTGCTGGGTTTGTACCATGTGCTGAATCGGGAACGATTATTTTATTTCTCTTTAAATCACCATTCTTTTCATGGTAAGCCTTGATTAGCATAATACCAGTAATTTCTCCATGAGCTCCTGCTGCAGGTTGCAATGTAAATCTGTCCATACCACCTATTTCACATAGGGATTTTTCCAATTCATACATTACTTCCAATGATCCTTGAATGCAAGCCTCAGATTGATAAGGATGAACATTGGCAAAGCCTTCGTATCTAGCTACATCTTCATTTATTTTTGGGTTGTATTTCATAGTACATGAGCCCAATGGATAAAAGCCTGTATCTACTCCATAGTTCTTATCTGAAAGATTTGTATAGTGTCTTATTACATCTACTTCACTTACTTCAGGGAAGTTAAGTGGAGATTCACTTAGATAATCTTCAGGGATAAGACTTTCTAATGCCATTTCTTCAACATCTAGGGCTGGAAGGTTATAAGCTTTTCTTCCTTCTTTTGATAATTCGAATATAAGCTTATCATAATCTTTCATTATTTAATCCCCTCCAATACTCTAGATAATTTGTCAATTTCCTCTTTTGTTCTCTTTTCAGTTACAGCATAAAGACTGGCATTCTCATACTCCGGAAAATCGTTACTTAAATTATAGCCACCTACTATTTTTTCATCCATTAAAGCTTTGTTCAGTACATCAACGTTTTTGTCTGAAGTTAAAGCAAATTCCATAAAGAATGGTTTATCAAATAGTGGCTTATATTTACCTGAACGGGTTAACTCGTTAAAAGCATAATGTGCTTTTTGAACACATTGAGTTGCTACTTCCTTTAAGCCTTCCTTACCCATAGTCACCATATAAATAGATGCAGCTAAGGAATTCAGTCCTTGGTTAGAACAGATATTTGAAGTAGCCTTTTCTCTTCTAATGTGTTGCTCTCTGGCAGATAGGGTTAATACAAATGATCTCTTTCCATCCAGGTCTGTAGTTTCTCCAACAATTCTACCAGGAAGCTTTCTCATATAGTCCTTCTTTGTTGCCATAAAACCTAAATATGGTCCACCAAAGGATAGTGAAATTCCAAAAGGTTGAGCATCTCCAACAACTACATCAACGTCTAGTTCGCTTGGTTTCTTTAATAAAGCCAAGGATACTGGATTAACTGCTGCAACGAAAGTAGTCTTTTTACCCTTATGTGCAATTTCACCTAAGCCTTTAACATCTTCCAATATTCCAAAAAAGTTAGGATTTTGAATAATAACTGCTGCAGTATTATCTGATACAAGTCCTTCCAAGGCTTCTTTATCAGTAACTCCATCCTTTAATTCTACTTCTATTACCTTAAGATTTTGTTGATGTGCATAAGTTTTCAGGATTTTAATAGCGTCAGGTTTAACACCTTTAGAAACTATAATTTCGTCCTTTTTAGCGTGAGCACAAGCCATTAATGCTGCCTCTGCTACTGCAGTCCCTCCATCATAAAGGGAAGCATTTGCAACATCCATACCTGTTAGGTTACAAATTAATGTTTGATATTCAAATATATATTGTAAAGTTCCTTGACTAATCTCTGGTTGATATGGTGTATATGAAGTATAGAATTCACTTCTGGATGTGATAGCATTTATTACTGATGGAATATAGTGTTCATAGGCTCCTGCGCCTAAAAAGCTTGTAACTTGGCTTACTGGGCAGTTTTTATTTGCTAAACTTTTTAAATATCTGGTTACTTCTAATTCACTTTTTGCTGTTGGAATGTTCAAAGGTTCTTTCAAATGAACATCAGCTGGTATGTCATCAAACAATTGGTCTACAGAATCTAGACCAATTGCCTTCAACATCTCTTGTTCATCTTGAGGTGTATTCGGGATGTATGGATACATACTATACCTCCTCAGCTAAGAATTTTTCATAGTCCTCACTTGACATTAACTCTTCTAGTTCTGCTTTATCTGTTAAAGCAATTTTAATAATCCAATTTTCATAAGGATCTACATTTAATAATGCTGGGTCATCTTCTAAAGCTTCATTTACAGCAACTACCTTACCGCTTACTGGTAGATATACATCTGCAGCAGCTTTTACTGACTCAACAGCTGAGAAAGAATCTTCTTTTGCCAATTCATCATCAACTTCTGGAAGTTCAACATATACTATGTCACCTAGATGTTCTTGTGCATAGTCGGTAATACCTATATAAGCCTCTTCGCCTTCTACCTTAACCCATTCATGATCATTTGAATACAATAATCCTTTTACAACTTTCATTATTAACCCTCCTAATTATTATCTATTTTTTTAAGAATTTCTTGCTTATAATTTTAGCTTTTACAGGCTTATTTCTTATCATTATATCTACTTCAGTATCAAGTGCAGTAAATTCTGCCTTAATTAAGGCATTACCTATGGTTTTCTTTAAGGTTGGGCTCATATAGCCTGTAGTTACATGACCAATTTTCTCTCCATCTTTAAAGATTTCCATTCCTTCTCTGGCAATTCCTCTTCCAATAAGTTCAAAACCTGCCAGCTTTCTTTTAAGACCTTCAGCCCATTGTTTATTAAGTTCTTCTTTACCTATAAAGTCTACAGGTTTATCCAACTTAACAAAGTACTTAAATCCTGCTTCCAGTGGATTTATTTCTTCATTCATTTCATGACCATATAGTGGTAGAGAAGCTTCAAATCTAAGAGTGTCTCTGCAACCTAAACCAGTTGGTAGAATTCCAAATTCTTTTCCAGCTTCCAGGATTGAATTCCAAACCTTAACAATACCTTCATTGTCTGTATAAACTTCGAATCCATCTTCTCCTGTATAACCAGTTCTGGATATCATACAGTTTACTCCATCAATAAGAACATCTCTTTGTAAATAGAAAAATCCAACCTTACTAAGGTCAAAATCTGTTAGCTTTTGTAGAGTTTTTTGAGCTAATGGTCCTTGTATTGCGACTTCACGTACTGAGTCGGAAACGTTTTCAACTTCTACTTCAAAATCACCTTTTTGTTCCATTATCCATGCATAATCCCTATCAGAATTTGATGCGTTTACTACTAAATAAAAATCGTCTTCTGCAAATCTGTATACTAGAAGGTCATCTACTACTCCTCCATGTGGGTAGCACATAAAAGTATAAATTACTTGATTGTCAACGATTTTTGTAATATCGTTTGTCATCAGGTAATTTACAAAGGCTAAAGCATCTTTTCCCTTTACTGTTATCTCTCCCATATGAGATACGTCAAATAAGCCTAC
>CAZHLF010000145.1:0-6353 GCA_964532845.1 uncultured Tissierella sp. | reverse complement strand
TTACAGAAAACTATATTATATCCCTATAATTCTAGCCGCCTTTAGATATAGATTAAAAGGTGGAATAATATCCTCCATAGGCACTACTATCCTATATGCACCCCATATATTACTCTTTAATACAGACTTTACAATAGGACTTATTAATCAATATTTGGAGATATCATTGTTCTTAAGCATCGGATTTATTACAGGATGGTTAGTAGAAGGAAATTATAAGAATCAAAGATTACTGGAGAATAATATTATTGAGATAACTAAGCTACAAAATTATACTAGGAATATTGTTGATAGCATTGAAAGCGGAGTATTAGCAACAGACACAAACCTTAATATAACAGCATTAAATAAGGTGGGTGAAAAAATCCTTGTAGTTAATAATATTATTGGCTCTAATGTATCAAAGCTATTTGATGACAAAATAATAGATATTTTAAATCAGACAAAGCTTCAAAAGGTAAGATATTTAAATGCTCAAACTACAATAAAAGTTGGTGATGAAGAAAAGTATCTTAGACTTACCATATCACCTTTATTGAACTCGCTGGATAAAATTCAAGGGTTAATAATAGTTATACAAGATTATTCAGAAGAGAAATTTCTGGAGGCTCAAACAGCCAGGGCAGATAGACTGTCTGCTGTTGGTGAGTTAGCAGCAGGAATTGCTCATGAAATAAGAAATCCCATGGGAATAATAAAAACAATAAGTCAAACTCTGCAGGCTGAAGATGATAATGAGAGTATAAAAGAAGGTCTTGATATAATAGTCAAGGAAGTTGACAGGGCCAACAAGGTAATAAAAACTCTTTTAAATTTTGCTCGTCCAGATACAAATGCAATTGAGGAAGTAGAAATTAATAAGTTAATAGAAGAGGTACTACTGATAATTAATAAATATGCAAGTAAGAACAACATTGAAATAGATTTTGAAAAAGATAGAGAAGCTATTATAATGGGTGATACAGAAAAATTAAAGCAAGTGTTTATCAATATTATATTAAATAGTATACAGTCTATGGAAAATGGTGGTTGGATTAAAATAAACACTGAAGTAAGTGATATTGGAGTAAATATTAGCTTTAAAGATACAGGTATTGGAATATCCAAAGAAAATCTCAATAAGATATTTAATCCTTTTTTCACAACAAAGGATCAAGGTACAGGATTGGGATTATCAGTATCAAATAGAATCATCCAGGATCATAGAGGATATATGACAGTTGATAGTATAGAAAATAAAGGAACTTTAGTTGCAATTTTTTTACCAAATCATGAATGAAGGATGGGTTTAAAATGAAAAGAAAAATCTTAATAGCAGATGATGAGCCTAATATGATTTGGGCATTAAAAAAAGCACTTGTTAAGGAAGATTATGAAATAATAAGCGCTGAAAATGGACTAGAAGCTGTAGAAAATTTTAAGGAAGAACCAGATTTAGTAATTCTTGATTTTAAGATGCCTAAAATGGATGGTTTAGAGGCATTGAAGAAAATTAAGGAGATTAATAATAAGGTTCCTGTAATTATGATAACTGCCCATGGATCAGCTGACAATGCCGTAGAAGCTATGAAACTTGGTGCGCTTGATTATATTTCAAAGCCCTTTGATATAGATGAATTAAAAGTCATTATAAAGAAAGCATTGGAATATAAGAGCTTAAATGAAGAGGTCAGTTATCTTAGAAATAGATTAGATGAAGAATCTACAAAGATAATCTTTAAGAGTAAATCCATGGAAGAAGTATTGAAGCTAGTAAATAAGGTGGCTCCAACGGATGCAACTACTTTAATACTAGGTGAAAGTGGTACTGGTAAAGAGCTTATAGCTGATGAAATTCACAGACTAAGCCATCGAAATAAAGGGCCATTAATAAAGGTTAATTGTGGAGCCTTTGTAGAAAGCCTATTGGAAAGCGAGCTGTTTGGGTATGAAAAGGGTGCCTTTACAGGAGCAACAACAAGGAAAAAGGGAAAATTTGAATTAGCTCAAGAAGGAACTATATTCTTAGATGAGATAGGTGAAATAAGTGAAGCTATGCAAGTTAAGCTTCTAAGAGTCTTACAGGAAAAAGAGTTCGAAAGAGTAGGTGGAGAAGTTACTATTAAGGGTGACTTTAGAGTCATAGCAGCAACTAATAGAGATTTAAAAGAAATGGTAGAAAAGAAGGAATTTAGAGAGGATTTATATTATAGATTAAATGTTATACCAATTTATATATCTCCACTCCATGAAAGAAAAGAGGATATTCCTTTATTAATCGACTATTTTATAACTAAGCACTCAAAACAAATGGGACGTTCAAAACTTGACATTAACCAGAAAACTCTAGAATTGTTGCAAGGCTACAAATGGCCAGGAAATATCAGAGAATTACAAAACATCATTGAAAGATGCGTCATCTTAACCGGCGGTGATGTGATAACAGAGGAATTACTCCCAAGTGAAATAAGAGGTGGAGGATATGTTAAAGCATCAAATATAATTCTACCTGATGAAGGTTTATCACTGGATGAAGTAGAAAAAAGCTTAATCCTTCAAGCATTAGAGAAGACTGATTATAATCAAACAAATGCAGCAAAGTTATTAGGAATAACAAGACATACTCTTATTTACAGAATGGAAAAATATGAAATCAATAAAGAATCTAATTGAATATAAAGTGTATAAGAGGAGGGTGTAGCATTTGCTACACCCTCTGTTTCATTCCCAACACCAATTAATATGCAGATTACTAAAAAGCAGGAATTAGCACATCTAAGAAGTTGGCACGAATATTGCAATATATAAGTCGAAGGTTAAAAGGTGATTTAAAAATATCAAAAGAGTAAAAGACTGGGATACTGCAGGACAGGTTGATCAATCTAAAGGAAATGTTAACATTATGTTAGTTGCAATTGGCGTAATAGCAATTGGATTGGTAATCTATAAATACTTTATGTAAAACAAGGAGGAAGATAAATGAAAAATATAATTAAAAATTGGTTAAAAAGATTAGAAGAATCTAATAAAGAAAGCTTTGGCTCAGGTCCACTAGATTGCTGCTCACTAGGGCAGGAAAAAAAGCCTGTAAGAGTAGTAAATACAGTAAATAAAAATAGTAAATAATCAGTAATTTTGGAATGATAAAAGGTGGCTTTATTCAATCTCCATAATTTCTCCATAATTTTGTATTAGAATAGATATATAAAAATAAACTTATGTCAAGATATATTAATAAGGTTAGAAATAATGAGGAAGAAATGATGAATATGATGGGATTTGGATGGGGTATGATGGGTTTACTTGGATTAATCCCTTTGCTAATAATTGGACTAATCGTATATGCTGTGATAGCTTTAACTCAAAACAAGTATAGTAATAAAAGAGAACATGATGAAGCTCTTGATATCTTAAATCAAAAATTTGCCAGTGGGGAAATTTCGGAAGAGGAATATACTCGAAAGAAAAAAATAATTAAAGGTTAAAGTTCAAAAGATATAAGACAGTACCGGTTAAATCCTTCGATGTAGCAAATACAACAGTTTTCAAATAGAAATTGTGGCATATGATACAGTAACTTTGGTTTATACAAGCAAAGTACTCACATATATATTGGCATAATTATTGCATATATCAGAATGTGAGTATTTTAGAAGGTGGTCAAATACTAAGAAATACCATAGTGTTTTGCTAAGAATTAATAAACAAACATAATGATTAGGGAAAGTAAATTTTGTGGATCAGACAGAGAGGAACTACTAGGCTGAGATAGTTCTATGTTTAAGCAATTTTGAAGTGCCCCTATGAATGTTAGGTCGAATAATAGTAGACTGTTACGGTTCTCCCGTTATAGAGATACAGCATGATAGTGCTGGATAATGAGATAGACATTTTTTTAGTGTCTAATCGGAGTGGGACCGCGGAAATTTACTTCTGCCTCTGTATATAGAGGCAGAAGTTTTTGTTTTTTGTACTATTTTTAAAGGATGTGATGCTGGCAAACAAAATGTATTAAATAATTTATTCTTAGAAAACTAAGCAAACTTTATAAAAACACAGGAGGATAAAAATGAAAAAAATCAAATTATTATCAATAACATTATTACTAGCAATGGTATTGGCAGCATGTGCAAATACTGGTGGGAATACAGCTGATTTAAATAAATTAGAACAAATAAAAGAAAACAAAGTAATAAGAATAGGTTTAGAGGGTACTTACCCACCATTTTCATTCCACGATGAAAGTGGAAAGCTAGTTGGATTTGAGGTTGAAATAGCTGAAGCTATTGCTAAGGATTTAGGTGTAGAGGCAGAATTTATTGAAACAAAATGGGATTCACTAATTGCTGGACTTGATGTTGATAAATATGATTTTGTAATTAACAATGTAGGTGCTACTCAGGAAAGAAAAGAAGTTTACGATTTTACAGAGCCATATATGGTATCCTCAGGTAGACTTGCAGTAAGAAAGGACAATACAGAAATAAACTCAACATCTGATTATAGTGGCAAGAATAGTGCACAATCTCTAACAAGTAACTACGCACAGGATGCAAAAAACTTTGGAGCAGAAATAGTTCCTGTTGATGGATTTGCACAGGCAATAGAGTTAGTAGTGGAAGGCAGAGCAGATGGTACAATAAACGATATTATTACATTTAAAAATTATTTAAATGCACATCCAGATGCAGAAATTAGACTACTAGATGAAGAGATACCTAATAAGAATGAAGTAGGGATAATACTACAAAAAAACAATCCGGAATTAATCCAGGCAATTAATGAAATTATTAATAACCGTACAGAAGATGGAACTTTTAAAGAGATATTTATGAAATATATTGGAGAGGATTTAAGCGTAACAAAATAAGAGCCTTAAATCTGAAAGGAGTTAGTCTTGGAAAGAACTTTAGAGCTAGTAATATCATCATTTTGGCCAATATTAAGGGCAGGCCTTCTTATAACAATTCCATTGGCAATAATATCATTTGCCTTTGGACTTGTTATAGCAATCATAACAACAATATCTAGGATATCTAAAATTAAAATAGCCAGATGGTTTTTTGGTATTTATGTATGGATATTTAGGGGGACTCCTTTACTAGTACAATTGTTTATAGTATTTTTCGGTTTACCTAAAGCAGGCATTAGGTTTGATGCCTGGACAGCAGCAATACTAACATTTTCACTTAATATAGGAGCATATGCATCTGAATCAATAAGAGGAGCAGTACTATCCATTCCCAAAGGGCAATGGGAGGCAGCAGAGTCTTTAGGAATGACTCATAGTCAAGTTCTAAGAAGAGTAATCGCTCCACAGACTATTCGTATTGCTTTGCCAGCCTTAGCTAATAATTTTATCGGCTTGGTTAAAGAAACATCACTAGCATCAAGTGTTACTATTATTGAGATGTTTATGGTTGGGCAGCAAATAGCAGCCCGTACCTATGAGCCACTGATATTGTACTCAGAGGTAGCATTTGTATATTTAATGATATGTACAATACTGACGCATGTACAACGTAAGCTTGAAGATTACTCTTCAAAATACGTAAGAAAGTAGGGGTATTATGTTAAGACTAAAAAATATAGATAAACATTTTGGTGAGTTCCATGCCCTAAAGGATATAAGCTTGGATTTTGAAAGGGGAAAGACCACAGTAATTGTAGGACCTTCAGGCTCTGGTAAGTCTACACTTCTTCGATGCATAAATTTACTTGAGGTTCCTGAAAAGGGAGAGCTTAAGGTTGGGGATATAAGTCTTTCTTTTGGTGAGAAAATAGATAAAAGAAAGGTAATTACCATTAGGAAAAAGACCGCTATGGTATTTCAGAATTTTAACCTATTTCCTCATATGAATGCCATAGACAACGTAATTGAAGGGCCAATTACAGTTCTTAAAAAGGACAAAGCAAGTAGCATAAAAATGGGTAAGTCCCTATTGGAGAAAGTAGGTCTATCAGATAAAGAGGATAGTTATCCTGAAAGATTGTCTGGTGGGCAGCAGCAAAGGGTAGCCATAGCAAGAGCTTTGGCAATGGAACCAGAGTTTCTACTATTTGATGAACCAACAAGTGCACTGGATCCTGAGTTAGAAAGTGAAGTTCTAAGAGTATTAAAAAATCTAGCCCATGAGGATAGATCCATGATAATAGTAACCCACAATCTTGATTTTGCTAGAGAGGTGGCAGATAGAATCATATTTCTAGAAAATGGAGTAATAGAATACGATGGCTCTACTACAGACTTCTTTAATAATTCAAATAATGAAAGGATTAATAGATTTATTAATTCTATGAAGGTGTAGTGATTAATGCAACCATATTGCCGACGTCAGCAATATGGTCAAAGAGGCTCAGGAGCTTAAAGGCAA
>CAZHLF010000144.1:0-6406 GCA_964532845.1 uncultured Tissierella sp. | reverse complement strand
GATGAAACTGCTTGCAGTTTCTACTTTCGGCTGCAACGAGGTGAGTGATTAAGACCCCCACCTGTTTGAGACTAATCGGTACCCGCCACCTAAAGAGGTGGGGGACATCTTCACCTCGTTATAAAACTTTGACCTATGTCAAATTTTAAAATAAATTTTATACAAAATAGATATACCCACTCCCTATCTATATTGTAACCTTTTGTTAACCAAAAGAAAGATAAATTGGGTATAATTAAAATAAGGATGGTGATATTTTGAAAAAAATCAAATTATTAATAATGATTATGACCTTAGCCCTTATAGCTTTTGGTTGTACAACTAAAGAACCTGTGGATGAACCTAATGTACCTATTGAAGAGCCAGTTGAGGAACCAGCAGAAGAACCCTTAAAAAATATAATAATTAAACCTTCTGATAAGGTTGATGTGGCTAATTTAACTGTTTTAGACGAGTTTGAATTCGACTTTGACAATGATTCTGAAATGGAAATGATTAGAATGTATACAGCTGCAGGAAAAGATGGAAATGGCAATATTGCCTGGGATGATGGCCAAAAATGGATGTTTATAGTTCAAGATACTGACAAGGACTATGTTCTTGTAGATGAATATGTGCAACTTGGAAGAATTGATTTTAATGTATTTACAGTAGATGATGACTTTTATATCTCTACTCTTAGTCCAAGAACTGCAAGCCTTACATTTAATCTTTATAATTATGACAGGGGTAATGACAGTTTTATTATGACAACACCTTATAACGCAACTGGAAATGTAAATATGATTAAAACATCTGGTGGATACTAGAATAATCTTATTAAATAATCAAATGCCTCCTAAAATTATTTTATTTTGGAGGCATTTTCTTAACTCAATTTAAATTTGATTAATATGTGTGATCGCAATAATCACATTTATAGATTCCCTTTTCCTTATCTATAAGGGTAAACTTATGGGTAATTTCTCTTTCTTCTGCTGTTATACATCTAGGATTTTTACATTGAATAATACCTTCAAGTTTTTCAGGTAATGTAAGTTTGATTTTATCAACTATCTTCTCGTTTTTGATAATGTTCACGGTCATACATGGGTCTAAGAATCCCAGCATGGTCAAATCTATATCTATAACATTTTCTATCTTTATAATATCCTTTCTACCTAGCTTATCACTGGTAGCATTCATTATTAAGGCTACTGTAAAATCAGCTTTGTCTAACTTTAAGTAATTGAATATCTTTAAACCAACCCCTGCCTTAATGTGATCAATTACGATTCCTTTAGAAATAGTAGTTATCTTTAACATTATTTCACCCCCAAAAGTTTAGCCATTAAAGCCATACGTACTAGCATTCCATTTTTTACCTGTTGGAAATACTTAGCTCTTGGATCATCGTCTACTTCCATTTGAATTTCATTTACTCTAGGTAGTGGATGAAGTATTGCAAGATCCTTTTTTGCCTTTTGAAGTTTTTCTAAATCCAGTATATAGCTGTCCTTAAGTCGTATATAATCCGCCTCGTTGAAGAATCTTTCCTTTTGTACTCTTGTCATATATAGGATATCAAGAGTATCTATTACATCCTCCAGTCTTTCTACCTCTAGATATTCAACGTTACCTCCTTCAAGAATCTCAGTTTTTATATAGTCAGGAACCTGAAGCTCTTTAGGCGATATCAGTACAAATTTCGTGTTCTTGTATCTAGACATGGCCTTAATAAGTGAATGCACTGTTCTTCCGAACTGCAAGTCACCACAACACCCTACCACCAAGTTATCAAGGGTTCCTTTAGATTCCAATATTGTAAATAGGTCAGTCAGAGTTTGGGTTGGATGTTGGTGCCCACCATCTCCACCATTTATAAGGGGTACAGGGCAGTACTTTGCTCCATATTGTGGAGCACCTTCTCTGTGATGTCTCATAGCTATAATATCTGCATATGCACCTACTGTTCTAAGAGTATCCGCTAGACTCTCACCTTTTTTTACAGAACTAGAGCCCGGCTCAGAAAACCCAATAACTTTTCCGCCCAATCTTAACATTGCTGCTTCAAAGCTAAATCTGGTTCTTGTGCTAGGCTCATAGAACAAAGTAGCAAGTATTTTGCCATCACATACATGGGCAAAATCCTCTGGTTTATTGATTATTTCTTGTGTAAGCTTAAATATAGCTTCCATTTCTTCAGTTGTAAAATCTGTTGGATCGATTAAATTTCTTCCTTTTAGCATTATATCTCCTCCTATTAGTTTAACCTATATAGGACAAGCGTGGGTTATGGCATAAAAAAAGCCTTCCTAATGGAAGGCACATTTATCCTACGATTACGCTGGCCTTTCCAATCTCTCGGATTGAATTAAAGGTATCTGTTTGAATTAAATTATCATAATTAATCTCTCTTGTCAATAATTTATTAGTGATGTTTTTCTCTGTAATTAAACTGTTATTAACTTAGTATAAATGTTGTTAATATTTGTAGTTGTTAATATTTGTAGTTGTCAATATTTCACTGTTATTTAATACATATGTATATGGTATAATGAGGTGAAGATATCCCCTAACACTTTAACTTTCGGGTACTGACTAGTTAACATATAAGGTTATATTAATCACAAACCTCATTGCAGTCGAAAGTAGAAACTGCATGCAGTTTCATTAAAGCTTAAATATATTAATCCCATAGGAGGTTTTATTATGTATAAAATATTATTGGTTATCTTAATTGGATATTTAATGGGCTGTCTTCAGTGGTCATACTTTCTAAGTAAGACCATAAAAAAGGTAGATATCAGAACCCTTGGCGGTGGTAATGCAGGGGCATCCAACACAGTTTCTCAGTTTGGGTGGAAAATGGGTATTGCAGTGGCCTTATTGGATATTATTAAAGCTATTATTTCATTATTAATTATTAGATATTTAATTTCTATTTCATTTTTAGAGAATACTCCGCTTAATTTATATTTGAATGGAACTAGCGTTGTACTTGGTCATAACTATCCTTTTTTTATGGGGTTTAGAGGTGGAAAGGGTACAGCCTCAACAGTAGGAATGCTATTTGGAATCAATATTTGGATTGGAATCATAGGATTCTTCATAATCCTTATAACTACTGTTGTAACTGACTATATTGCCCTAGGAACTATGGCCTTAGTTGTATTTTTTATTATAGCAACATTTTATATGGACTTTGGTAAAATATGCCTACTATTATCCATATTTATTGCACTTCAAAGTTTATATAAACATATTCCAAACATTAAAAATATAATGATTGGAAAGGAAAGTAGACTTAGGGATGCATTAAAGAAAAAGAGCAAAGCCTAAATTGAGGTGAGAGTATGAAACTAAAAAAACTTATGAAGAACAATAGGCTACTATTCAGATTAATAATTTCATACCTTATTACCTCTGTGCTCTTAACAGCAGTATTAATGGCTGTAGTTACAGGTTTTGTTACTAACAGGTTTACAAGTGAAACTACTGAAGCCTCATCAAATCAGTTGAAGCAAGCATATACAACTCTATATTATGCTTTAACAGATATATATGGAGACAATTATGACTTATGGACAAGAGATGATCTTATAAGAAAAGCTCTCTCAACCGAAGAAATAAGCCAAGAAGAAACAAAAATGATAATAAGTAATTTAAATAGAAAGATAATCAGACATGAATTGGTAGAGTCAGTTTACCTTGTAAACAAGGTTTCTAATACTATAATTTCTCATGTTTCTTCATATGAGTGGAGTAATTTCTATGACCAGGATGCCCTACGACTTTTTAATGAATATGAGGTAAACTACGATACTTACTTAAATGAGACGTTTTTTCCAAGATCAAATGATGAGTCTGGAAATTCCTCTAATCTAATCTCTATTGTTTATGCAAGAAAAGATGATGGAGGCAGTCTAAATTCTGGACTTATAGTCAATATTAATCAAGGCAGTTTATCAAAACTAGTAACTACAAATAATAATTCAACTGAATTAATAATCGTTAATAGTATGGGAAGAATAATTTCGGGTTCTAAAGGATTTGGAGAAGTACTTCCAAGAGATGAATTTTATTATTCCATTGCAAATAATGAAAATGTCGAAGACAGCTTTACAGGGTATTATTTTGGAGAAAAATCCTTTGTAAGCTTTAAAAAAGCTATGGATTTAGGGTTTGTTTTTATTAGTATTACCCCCTACTCTTCACTCTTAAGTGAAGTAATACAAGTTGATTTTGCCATTGGACTATTTTTTATCCTTTCCATTATTATTAGTATTCTAGTTAGCACATATTCTGCAAAAAAGATATATGAGCCATTAAATAACTTAATTCAAAAAATGAAGGAAAATCCATCAATAGAGTTAGTATCCGGTGATGAGTATACCTTCTTAGATGAAGCTTATAAAAACCTAATACTAAAGAACAAATCATCACAGATCTCAAGAATATTAAATGGAACCTATGGCGACAGTTCCCTTGAAGTACTAGGATTTAAGGATGATCATAAATTTTTGGTATTTTCACTTATACCTGATGATGGTCAGGAATTAACTGTATCAACAATGGAAAAACTATTGGAATTAATTAACTCCAATAACAATATGCAAGGTGCATTTACTGCCCCTGATTGTATAAGCTGTATCATCCAAGATGTTGACTTTTCTGAAAGTAAGATGGAAGAGATTATGGAAAGTCTTGTTAATCTTCAGCGTATGATAGAGGAGAACTTAGATATAGTAGTTTCTGTTGGTTTAGGAACTGTTGTAAACAATTTAGAAAGCATTAAGTTTAGCCAAAGATATTCACTTCAAGCTGTACAAAATGCACTAAAAAGTGGAGATGGTCAGATACTGTTTTATACCGATATAGAAAATAGCAAAGTTGCTGCAAGTCTAAACAAAGAAAAAATAGCAGAAAAAATTCAAGACTATATAGATAGGAATTTTACCAGACAAGACTTCTCAGTAGAGGAAATAAATGATGAATTAGATCTATCCTTAAGCTATGTAAGGCAAATATTCAAGTCTGAAAAAGGGATTACTCTAAACGACTATATAATAAACTGTAGAATTGAAATGGCAAAACAACTATTAACTTCTACTGAAAAAACAGCAAAAGAGATATCAGAAGAAGTTGGATATTATGATAATAGATATTTTTATACTATTTTTAAGAAGAAGGTTGGTATGACAACCGATGAGTACAGAAAGTCAATAAGTAGTGAGGAAGCATTGTGATTTAGCGGATTGTAAGATTTCAAACACATAAATTCTACATGTGTTTATTATCTTACAATCCTTTATTTTATCATTCTTTAGCCTTTTATTCCCCTCCCAACAGTAATAGAATGTAATCAAGAAGGAGATGAAATAAATGAAAAGTATCATGACAAAAAAAGCTTTGGTAATAGTTGCAGCATCTTTAGTAATAGCATTAGTAATATCAATTATGCCTGGTGGTTTTTTAGTTAGCGCGGCAGAATTATCTAGAGCAGAGGCAAGAGAAATAGCACTAGAGGAACTTAAAAAAGAGATAATTGATGAAGATACTGAATTTAAATTTAGAAGAACTACTCTAGATGAAAAAGAAGAATACTATACTATTACTATAAGCACTAAGGATTATGATTATGTTTTAAAAGTAGATGCAAATGACGAAGAAGGAAAAGTTGTTGAAATCGTTGAAAAATCAGTTAAGACTGGTAAAGAAGTAGTTTTAAAAGATGTAGACAAAGACGATAAAAAAGATGATGAAAAGGAAGTAGCTAAGGAACCTGGATTTGATAGCTTTAATGAGTTTGAAAATTTGGTAGAAGATAGAACACCGAATAGAGTTATAGATATAGATGACGAAGACTATATTGAACATGGCGAAGATAAACCAACTCCAGAAGCTGAATTAAATGAGGTTCTTAGGGATGCTAAGAAGGCTGCAATAGCTGAATTCAAAGATAATGAAGATAAAGAAGATGCAAAGGCTGATTTCAAAGCAGCAAAAGATACAATAAAAGAAGTAAAGAAAAATACCCAAGCATTAATAAAGGACAATAAAAAACCAGTTGAAAATAACGACGATTATAACGATGATGAAGATATACCATTAATTAAGAATGCTAGGATAACAGCAGAAGAAGCAACTAAGATAGCATTTAATAGAATTGGAATTGATATTACAAAACCAATACCAGATGAAGTTAAAGAAACTTTTAATATAAATTTAGATGATGATAACCCACCAGCATATGAAATTAAGTTTGAATATGATGGAAAAGAGTATGAATTTGTAATCCACGCTCAAACAGGAAGAATACTTGATCTTGTTGAAGAGCCAATTCAAATAAGAGAAAATAACAAAGATAAAGATTATTACCTCAATTCCTGTTTTTACCAAAGGGAAAAATTTTTCAGAAACGGGT
>CAZHLF010000143.1:0-6491 GCA_964532845.1 uncultured Tissierella sp. | reverse complement strand
AAGAAATATTTTTCAACGTATTACTTATAGTACAACCATTTTCTACTAAAATCATCAATTTCTTTTTGTATGCAGGTTCAAGGTTTTCAGGGAAATCAATATTTACAACAAAATTACTAAATCTATTTCCGCCATCTTCATCCTTTTCTGCTGAAACATCAATATTAAACTTTGTAACACTGGTATAAAGGTTGTCTCTTTCAAGAATCTTCTTCATAACAATAGAAATACAAAGACCAATGGATGATTCTAATAATTCCTTTGGATTAAGTCCCTCAAGTCCTGCTGCAAAGCTTCCATGGGCTTGAAGCCCTGATTTATTATGAATTTCATTTTCTCCATTATTGAATTTAATCAATGTCATTTTATTTCTCCTTAAAATTATCTACAAAATGGCATGCAACAAAGTGACCGTCTGCTTTTTCTTCCATTAAAGGAGCTTCAATCCTGCATTTATCTCCTGCCATAGGGCATCTATTATAAAAAACGCATCCTTTAAAATCCTTAGAAAGCTTTGGAATCTCACCTGATATTTTAGCCTTTTCACGTTTGTTCTTTTTTGTAAAATCTGGCACTGCTGAAAACAGACCCAGAGTATATGGATGATATTGATTTTTAAACAAATCATCTGTACTTGCTTCCTCAACAATTTTACCCAGATACATAATTCCAATCCTGTTTGAAACATGGCGTACCACGCTAATATCATGGGTAATAAACAATAATGTCAATCTCATTTCCTTTTGCAATTCTTTTAAAAGATTAAGTATTTGAGCTTGAATTGAAACGTCCAGAGCTGATACAGGCTCATCACAGACAACAATTTTTGGATTAATAATCAAAGCTCTTGCTAAACCTAATCTCTGCCTTTGTCCCCCGGAAAATTCATGGGGAAACCTAAAATAGTGTTCTGGTTGAAGCCCTACTATTTCAAGAATTTTAAAGACTTTCTCCTGTCTTTCCAGCTTATTGCCCATGTTGTGAATTATTAAAGGTTCTTCCAGGATATCCCCTATTCTCTTTCTGGGATTTAAAGATGAAAATGGATCCTGAAATACAAGCTGAATATCTTTTCGATACTGGCGAAACTCATTTCTTGACATCCCCAGTAAATTCCTATCATTATAAATAACTTTACCTGAATCAGCTTTAGTAAGTCCTAGAATAATACGACCTGTAGTAGTCTTTCCCGATCCAGATTCCCCTACAAGACCATATGTCTCTCCTTCGTATAGCTTAAATGAAACATCTGAAGCAGCATTTACATATGATTTTGGACCAAATATTTTTAAAGAACCATATATTGGGAATTTTTTATTTATATCAACAACCTCAAGAATAGGTTTAGACATTTCTTCTTTCACCTTCTTTTTCATCAAGTAAAGACTTCTCTATTTCCTTATAATACCAACACTTAACTCTGTGATTTAGCTCATCTGTTTCCATTAATGGCGGTTCTTCTCCTATACACTTTTCATCTGCATATTTGCACCTAGTAGAGAACTTACAACCCTTTGGAACATCGTAAAGTGAAGGAACTACTCCTTCTATTACATTAAGCTTGTTTTCTCTATTTCCATCAAGCTTTGGTATAGATTTTATTAAACCTTGAGTATAAGGATGTAGTGGTCTTTCAAAGAGCATATCAGTTGATGTCTCTTCAACTATTTGACCTAAGTACATTACCTTAACACTAGTACATATTTCTGAAACAACACCTAAATCATGAGTAATAAAAAGAACTGCCATACCCATCCTATCATTTATTTCTTCTATTAGCTCCAAAATTTGCGCCTGTATAGTAACATCCAAAGCTGTAGTAGGCTCATCAGCTATAAGTAGTTTTGGTTCACAGGCCAAAGCCATTGCAATCATAACTCTTTGCTGCATACCACCAGATAGTTCAAAGGGATACTGCTTCACACATTGTTCTGGATCCTTAATACCAGTTAACTGTAATAGTTCTATTGTTCTTTTTCTAGCAACCTCTTGAGATACTTTCTTATGAAGTATTTGAACTTCATCTATTTGATTACCTACAGTATAAACTGGATTAAGTGAAGTCTGAGGATCTTGAAATATTATGGATATATCATTACCTCTTAGTTCTCTTATTTCTGAAAGAGGTTCTTGTAATATATTTCTATTATCATATATAATTTTTCCACTATATTTAACTGGATCAGTATGTTCCAGAAGTCGTAAAATACTTTGAACCATTACGCTCTTTCCACAACCAGATTCCCCAACTATGCCTATTATCTCCTTTGGATTAACGGAAAAACTTACTCCATCAACTGCTGTTACCATGCCTCTATCTGTTAAAAAATGGACTTTAAAATCCTCTAATCTAAGCAACACATCATTTTCCATCTTTTCATCTCCAATCAGCTAGCACATTTTAAGCTTTTCTCTTCTTATAATTTTTTGTTCTTGGATCCAAGAAATCCCTTAGTCCGTCTCCCATTAAATTTAGTCCAAGTACAGAAAGTATCAGTAAAACCCCGGGATAAATAGTCATCCACCACGCCTTATGAATCACAAGTTTACTTGCCTGAAGAATATTCCCCCAACTAGGCTGAGGCTCTGGAATTCCTGCTCCAAGGAAACTTAGAGCTGCTTCAGATAAAATAGCACTAGAGAATATATATGTTGCTTGAACCATTAAAGGTGATAATATGTTAGGTATGATATTAAGCCAAATAATTCGCATATCTCCAGCTCCCTGAACATATTCAGCTTCAATATACGCCTGTTCCTTAACAACAAGAGCGCTGGAACGAACTATTCTTGCTATACTTGGTGTATAAACAATTGTAAGAGCGATAATAACATTCCATATAGAAGATCCCAGCGCTGACATCAAGGCAATTGCTAGAAGGATACCTGGGATTGCAATTAGTCCATCGCAGATTCTCATAAAGATATTATCAAGGACCCTATAATAACTGGCATAAACTCCTATAATCAGACCAAAAAATGATGAGAGGAAACAAACAATGAATCCCACACTCATTGAAACCCTTGCTCCATAAAAAACTCTGGTGAGTAAATCACGGCCAAAATCATCGGTGCCAAAGATATGAATATTATCCGGAGCCAGAAGTCTCTGAGTAGCCTTCATTTCATATGGATCAAAATTGGTAATCATAGGTGCAAAGATTGCAATAATAGTTAGGATTAAGATTATACAAGCTCCAATAATTAGACCTGGACTTGATTTTAATTTTCTTAACTGTAAATTTCGTTGCTCTTTTATATATTTACTTCGAATATTTTCAATGTTAGTTCCATTTTGAAACTCAATCATGACTCACACCTCCTTTTATTTTCCATCAAGGCGAATTCTTGGGTCAAATACTCCATAAAGTAGATCCACTATTAAATTTACAACAACATATATAAGAGTTGCAAATAGAACAACACCTTGTATTACAGCAATGTCCCTTCGGGAGATTGAGTTCATAATAAGCTGTCCTATACCTGGTATATTAAAAAGTGATTCTATAACAACAGCTCCAGTCACTAATGTTCCAAAACTTTGCCCAATAATAGTAAGTATAGGTAAAGCTGCATTTTTAAGAGCATGCTTTAAAAGCACCTTAGTCTCTTTAATTCCTTTTGAACGGGCAGTTTTAATGTAGTTTAGATTTAATACATCAAGCATAGATGACCTGGTCATTCTAGTAATAAGTGCAGCTTGAACTGTTCCCAATGATATACTGGGAAGGATTAAGTATCTTAAATGAGTCCACAAACCCATACTAAGGGGTCTATATCCTGCTACAGGCAAAAGTTCAAGTTTCACACTGAAAAACAGCATCAGAAAAAGTCCTAACAGGAACCCTGGAATAGCCATTCCTAATAAGGAAACACTCATTAATGCAGTATCAATTGCTGAACCTCTTTTATATGCAGCAATAATTCCAAAGGGAATAGCCAGGATAATGGCAATAATTTCAGCTATAATAGCCAAGCTTAATGTAGGAGGAAAATGCTCTATAATAGCTTGAGTAACAGGCTGTCTCATAAATATTGAGTCTCCTAAATCACCCTTTAGTACATTTTTTATCCAATTAATGTATTGCACATGTATAGGCTGGTTAAATCCCATTAATTCATTTAATTCATCAATTTCCTGTTGAGTTGCTTCTAATCCTAATATTGATGAAGCAGGATCTCCTGGGGTAATATGAATAATCAAAAAAATAGCTATAGATACTACGAATAAAACAGGAATCAATGATAATAATCGCTTAATCAGATATTCTAACAAAATAATCCCCCATTAGTTAATTGTAATTTAATTGAGAAACTACCATCATAAAAATGATGGTAGATTTCTCAAAACTCTATATATTATTTTGCAACTTTTGCGTTCCAATAAATTGGTTGATCAAAGAATACAAAACCTTCTACTTTGTCAGTAGTGGCCATAGATGAGTTATAGTGCCCTAAAGCAGTTGATGAACCGTACTCATACATAAATTGTTGAAGGTTTGACCATTGTTTCTGTGCTTCCTCGTTACTTGCTGCTCCTCTTATGGCATTAAGATAAGTCTGTACCTCAGGTGCTGAAAAACCAGCCCAATCTGGATTAACAGCCAAAATTTGAGGTGGTATAATATTATATCCATTACTTGTAATGAATATATCCCATTTGCTTCTATCGTTCTTAGTTTCCATAAATGTTGGGAAATCAAAATTTGCTACTTCAGCATTTATACCAACTTGACGAAGTTGTTCTTGTATTACAATAGTTGCTGCATACATTTCCTGATAATCCTTTGTTGTTAAAAGTGTTACGGTTTCACCGTTATAGCCTGCTTCTTTTAATAATTGCTTAGCTTTTTCTGGATTTGCCTGATTATAATATTCCTCTCCCGCTTTTACAGCCCATTGAGGTTGGTTTATATTCATATATCCAGGATCAAGAGTAAAGTGCTCATCACTTGCATAACTAACAAGCATTACTTCATTAGCATCAATAGCTGCTAAAATCGCTTGTCTATATCTAATGTCAGATAGCAATCCTTCACTAGTGTTAAAGAATGCATTCAAAGAACCACTTGGTTTGGAATAAAGTACTACCCCTTCTTCATTTGAAAGTTCATCGTAGTTTTCCAATGGCACACTTTCTGCTACATCATATTCTCCAGTTTTTACACCAGCTATACGAGTTGCGTGATCAGAAACAAAGTAATAGTAAATATTTTCTGTTGGAGCTTCTTTTCTACCAGAAAATCCACTTGGTTCTGAATCTACTGGAGAGTATTCATCATTTCTTACAAGATGTATATATTGATCTTGTTTCCATTCTTGCAGTTTATAAGGACCAGTTCCAATATATTCCTTTACCCCTTCAGGTGTAGCAGCTTCTATTACTTCCTTTGGCATAATAGTTGGAAATAAGGAACGAGTTGATAGAATTATTAATACATCACTTGTAGCCCTAGTTACATTAAGCTTAACAGTATAGTCATCTACCTTCTCAAAACTAGCACCTTCAAGAAGTGCTTTTGCTCTGCCATTAACATTAAGCCAACGATTCATAGAAGCAACACATCATCAGATGTCATTTCTTTACCATTATGAAACTTAACTCCTTCTCTAAGTGTAAATGTGTATTCTAAACCATCTTCACTGACTTCTACTGACTCTGCAAGCTCTGGTGTAGGTATATATTCGGCATTCATAGTATATAGTTGCTCAAATATATTTCCAGCTACTCCAAAAGTAACTTGTGACTGAGTAAGTGAAGCATCTAATGTAGGCGGTTGAGCGGTCATTGCTACAGTAATAGTATCCTTATACTCATTATCTTTAGTACTTCCATTACTAGATGGCTGCTCTGGACTATTAGATCCTCCTTGACCACATGCCACAAGTATAAGTGACAAGCCTAATACTAATGAAACTATCTTTAAAATTTTAAATTTTACCATTTAATCAACTCCTTGTATATAATCTTACCCAAAAAAAAGGGCAATAATATCTAGTATTACATTTCATATATTTTATGTCAAGATTCTTAAAAATTTAACGTAATACTAATAATGACAACCGCCTTTTCCTTCTTTGTCCAACAGCTCCTACAGTTAGTATATCTTTTTCCTATAGATGCCTCCCCAAGTATAAGTTTAATCGATTTGAAGTAGCCCAAAGCCTGTGATAATCTATATTTAGATACTAAAACAAGGGGGTATATTATGAACAATATCGTTAAAAAGTTACCACTTCCAATTACTGGGCTTATGTTGGGGCTTGCAGTATTGGGTAACCTTATTCAGTCCTATAGCAATGGTCTAAGAACTGTATTTGGAATAATTTCTGGAATCATTTTAGTTCTTGTATTAATTAAGATTTTTACCCTAACTAAAGGGGTAAAGGAAGCATTAGAAAACCCTGTTGTAGCCAGCGTATTTCCTACTTTATCAAGGGCTAGCATGGTACTGGCAGGTTAGTGAAAACCATTAAATTCACAATTTTCA
>CAZHLF010000142.1:0-6560 GCA_964532845.1 uncultured Tissierella sp. | reverse complement strand
TAGAAGATGGACCCCAAAAATGGCGCCATATCTCTTCACAGAAAGAAATGGCATCTACATTATTGATCTACAAAAAACAGTTAAGAAAGTCGAAGAAGCTTATGATTTCATGAGAGATGTTGTAGCTAACGGCGGAAACGTTCTTTTTGTAGGTACAAAGAAGCAAGCTCAAGAAGCTATTGAGGCAGAAGCAAAGAGATGTAATATGCACTTTATCAACCAAAGATGGTTAGGTGGAATGCTTACAAATTTCAATACTATCAAGAAAAGAATTGATAGACTTCATGAGTTAAAGAAAATGGAAGAGGACGGAATATTCGACCTTTTACCAAAGAAAGAAGTTATTAAATTAAAGCATGAAGGGGAAAGACTAGAAAAATTCCTAGGCGGAATTAAAGACATGAATGGAATTCCAGATGTTCTATTTGTAGTTGACCCAAGAAAAGAAAGAATCGCAGTTAAAGAAGCTCAGATATTAGGTATACCAGTAGTTGGTATAGTTGATACAAACTGTGACCCTGATGAAGTAGATTATGTTATACCTGGTAATGATGATGCTATTAGAGCGGTTAAATTAATAACTGAAACTATTGCAAATGCTGTTATAGAAGCTAAACAAGGTGAACAAACAAATACTGCAGAATAATAGACAATAAACAGGTAAGGGCATTGAGGGTTATTCCTTAACCCCTTACCTTTTTTAAAAATAGGAGGGTTAAAATTATGAGTATAAGTGCTTCCTTAGTTAAAGAACTTAGAGAAATAACTGGAGCTGGAATGCTTGATTGTAAAAATGCATTGGTTAAAACAGAAGGCAACATTGAAAAAGCTATCGATTTATTAAGAGAAAAAGGATTAGCTTCAGCTGCTAAAAAAGCTGGAAGAATTGCTTCTGAAGGATTAGTAGAAGCATATATCCACAGCGGTAGAATCGGTGTTATCGTTGAAGTTAACTCTGAAACAGATTTCGTTGCAAAAACTGATGAATTTAAATCTTTCGTTAAGGATTTAGCTATGCAAGTAGCTGCTGCAAATCCTAAATATGTATCAAGAGAAGAAGTTTCTGAAGAAGAAATTGCTCATGAGAGAGAAGTTCTTAAGGCTCAAGCTATGAATGAAGGCAAACCAGCTAATATTGCTGAAAAAATGGTTGAAGGAAGAATGGAGAAATTCTATGAAAGAATTTGTCTATTAGACCAAGCTTTCATTAAGGATCCAGATAAGAAAGTTAAGGATCTTTTATCAGAAAAAATCGCTAAAATTGGTGAGAATCTTAAGATAAGAAGATTTGCAAGATTTGAAGTTGGTGAAGGTTTAGAAAAGAAAGAAGAAAACTTTGCTGAAGAAGTAGCAAAGCAAATGAACATGTAATTAATTCTGGACTTTGTCTAGGACTGATGAGAATTAAAAAGGAGAACATTCGTGTTCTCCTTTTATTACGAATAGGAAAATCCTTCTTTCTAAATCTTATATTAAAGGAATTTCCGTCAGTGAGTAACAAGAATAGGAAAACCCTATTAAAGGAGTGTAATTAATGGAGCCTAAATTTAAAAGAATAATACTTAAACTAAGTGGAGAAGCATTAGCAGGCGGAAAAGGTACCGGAATTGATCCTGAAACAGTAACCAACATATCTGGACAAATTAAGAAAATTCAAGAACTGGGAGTTGAGGTTGCGATAGTTGTAGGTGGTGGTAACTTTTGGAGAGGAAGATCTACAAAAGAGATGGATAGGGCCACTTCTGACTATATGGGAATGCTGGGTACAGTAATGAATGCTCTGGCATTACAGGATGCATTGGAAAACTTGGATGTTGTAACCCGCGTTCAATCTGCTATAGAAATGAGACAAGTAGCTGAGCCTTATATTAGAAGAAGAGCAATTAGACACCTGGAAAAAGGTAGAGTTGTAATTTTTGGAGCAGGAACAGGCAATCCATATTTCTCTACGGACACAACAGCTGCCTTAAGAGCAGCAGAAATTGAAGCTGAGGTTATTTTACTTGCTAAAAAAGGTGTAGATGGTGTATATGACTCAGACCCTAAGATTAATAGTAATGCTCAAAAATTTGACACTTTAAAATATATTGATATACTTAATTTAGGGCTAGGTATAATGGATTCAACAGCTACTTCATTATGCATGGACAATAGGATTCCATTAATAGTATTTGGTATAGATGAACCAGATAATATTGTTAATGTAGTATTAGGTGAAAAAATTGGAACGCAAGTAAAGGAGGATTAAGTTATGTATCGAGTACATTTGAAAGAAGCTGAAGAGAAAATGGGTAAAACCATTTCTGTTTACAAGGAAGAACTACAAAGTATAAGGGCGGGTAGAGCAAACCCAACTTTACTTGATAAGATCACAGTAGATTATTACGGACAGGTTACACCATTAAAACAGGTAGGAAGTGTATCTGCTCCAGAGCCTAGATTATTGACGATTCAGCCTTGGGATTCAAAGTTAATTCCTATAATAGAAAAAGAAATACTTAAGTCTGACCTTGGTTTAAATCCATCAAATGATGGTAAAATAATAAGACTAATTATACCTCAACTTACTGAGGAAAGAAGAAAAGATTTGATTAAAGTTGTAAAGAAAAATGGCGAAAACGCTAAAATTGCAATTAGAAATACTAGAAGAGATACTGTAGAGAAGATTAAGAAGATGGAAAAAGCTAAAGAAATCACTGAAGATGATTTGAAAAAAGCTGAAGATGAAATGCAAAAGCTAACTGATAGATATATTGATCAAGTAGATGGAGTTACAAAGAAAAAAGAAGAAGAATTAATGGAGATTTAAAAATACCATTGAAGAAAAAATAAACCCCTTTTACAAGGGGTTTTTCGTGAGTGGAGGAAATATGAGTAATGAAATCAATGAACTAATATCTAAAATAGACTCACAGCGACTTCCTAAACATATTGCCATAATAATGGATGGAAATGGAAGATGGGCAAAGAAAAGAAATATGCCTAGAAATTTTGGTCATAAGGAAGGTATGAAGCGTGTAGTTGAGATTGTTGAAACTGCTTCCCAGATTGGTATAAAGCATTTAACGCTATACGCTTTTTCTACTGAAAATTGGAAGAGACCAATAACCGAAATCGAAGGTCTAATGAAGATATTAGTATTATATATAAGAAACGAGCTTGAAAGATTGACTAATAACAATGTAAAACTCCAAATTCTTGGAGATATTTCACAACTTCCTGAACTTCCTAGAAAAGAAGTTGAGAGAGCCATAGAGAAAACTAAGGACAATAATAAGATGGTTTTAAATATTGCTTTGAACTATGGCGGAAGAGATGAAATTATTTATGGCATAAAGGAATATTTAAAAGATATAGAATTGGGTAATATTAATGTTGAGGATTTAAATACTGAAGTGTTTTCAAACTATCTATATACAAAAGGTCAACCAGACCCAGATTTATTAATTAGACCAAGTGGAGAATTAAGATTGAGCAATTTTCTACTTTATCAGGTTGCTTACAGTGAGTTCTGGTTTTCAGATATATTATGGCCTGATTTTACAAAGGAGTATTTATATAAAGCTATTATTGATTACCAAAATAGACAGAGACGATTTGGGGGAATATAGGTGAATGATCTGGGGAAAAGAGTATCTTCAGGAATTATTGGAGCTTTATTATTAATATTTGTAGTTAATTACGGAGGATTACTTTTATCTATCTCCCTATTAATTATTTCTATGATTGGTATAACAGAGTTCTATAAGGCTGTTAAAAATATAGGCTATAAACCAATAATAATTATGGGATATTTAGGAAGTGTAATTATATTTCTTTCTGATGTAATACCTCAAATTGAAAGGGACTTTGCTTTAACTGCAGTACTTTTTATTATGCTTATTTCCATATTATTTAATAAGGAAGTGGAACTTAAAGATATTGGTATTACATTGTTAGGGATTTTATACGTACCTTTTATGCTCTTTCATATTAGTTACCTTGAGGGTACCAAATACATATGGCTTATCTTTTTAATTGCATTTGGAACAGATACATTTGCATATTTTGCAGGAAATTTATTTGGGAAAAACAAGTTAATTCCAAAGGTAAGTCCTAACAAAACAATAGAAGGCTCCATAGGAGGAATTATTGGTAGTCTAATAATTACTATAGCATTTTCTTATATGTTCGATATAGGGGATATTTGGAAAGTCGGCATAATGTCTATTATTACCTCTGTTGTATCCCAGTTTGGGGACTTGGTTGCCTCAAAGATTAAAAGAACTACTGGTATTAAAGATTATGGCAAACTAATACCGGGGCATGGTGGTATTCTAGATAGATTTGATAGTATTATTTTGACTGCACCAGTAATATATTATTTTGTGAACTACTTTTTACAGATGTAAAGAGTAAACTTTGATTAATAGGTGGTGTAATATGCAAACAGCAATAGCTGCAGTATTTGTATTTTTATTAGTAGTATTACTTCATGAATTAGGTCATTTTACAGTTGCAAAGTTGGTTGGAATTAGAGTAAATGAGTTTGCCATTGGAATGGGACCACAAATATTCAAGTGGAAAAAAGGAGAAACAGAATACTCTCTAAGATTATTACCTATTGGAGGATATGTTAAAATGGAAGGGGAGGACGAAAACTCTGATGACCCTAGAAGTTTTAACAGAGTAAGCCCAGTGGCAAGAATAGCTACTGTAGCTGCAGGTGCAATAATGAATTTTGTCCTAGCTATAGTTGTACTTTCTATAGTGGCATTTAATGTAGGTACCCCCACAACTACAATAAACGAAATAATTGCAGGCTCTCCTGCAGAAATTAGCGGATTATTAGAGGGGGATAAAGTACTGTCTATAAATGGTATAAAAACCACTAGTTGGAATGAGCTATCTGGTGCAATTAGTAGTTCGGACTATACTAAGGATATGGATGTTCAAATTATAAGAGATAATTCTGAGATGATTATAAAAGTAAAGCCTAGAAGTGAGGATGGTAGAACTATTATAGGGATTATTCCTTCTTATGAAAAATCCGTAGGATCTTCATTAAAAGCAGGTATTGATGATACCAAGATGTTTGTTGGTCTTATGTTTGATTTTTTAAAGGGAATATTTAGAGGTAATGTTTCAACGGATGATCTTTCTGGTCCAATAGGTGTTATTAGTGTTATTGGAGAGGCGGCTCAATCTGGTTTAATAAACCTATTGTATTTACTAGGTTTTATTAGTGTGAATTTAGGGTTTTTTAACCTCCTTCCTATACCAGCTTTGGATGGTAGTAGAATAGTCTTTCTATTAATCGAATTAATAAGAGGAAAACCTATAGATCCAGATAAAGAAGGTTTAATTCATACTATTGGTTTTGCTTTGTTAATAACCCTAATGCTTATAGTAACATATAAGGATTTAATCAGAATTAATATATTTTAAAGGTGATAAAATGGAAAGAAAAATAACTAGAACGATAAATGTTGGCGGTGTTTTAATAGGAGGCAATAATAAAATCAGTGTTCAATCAATGACAAACACTAGAACCTCAGACGTTGAATCAACCGTTGCACAAATAAAGAGACTTGAAAATGCAGGCTGCGATATCATTAGATCCGCAGTCTCTTCAATTGAGGATGCAAAAGCAATAAAGGAAATTAAAAAAGGGATAAGTATTCCCATTATTGCAGATATTCAGTACGATTACAAACTTGCATTAGAAGCTATTAAGTATGGGATAGATGGATTACGTATTAATCCTGGTAATATTGGAAGTTTGGACAAGGTTAAGGCTGTTGTTTCTGCTTGTAAAGAAAATGCTCTTTCCATAAGAATTGGTGTAAATTCTGGATCAGTGAAGAAAGAGTTCATGGACAAATATAATGGTGTTAACGCTAAATCCATGGTTTATAGTGCTTTGGAGCAGATAAAGCTTTTGGAAGATTTGGATTTTCATGATATAAAAATAAGTCTTAAAGCAAGTTCAGTCCCAATGACAATAGAAAGTTATAGTATGATAAGTGAGCTATGTGATTATCCACTTCATTTGGGAGTTACGGAAGCTGGTACCCCATGGAGAGGAACGATTAAATCCTCAGTAGGAATTGGTGCATTGCTTAGCATGGGAATAGGTGACACAATAAGAATTTCCCTTACAGGGGACCCTGTTGAGGAAGTTAGGGTGGGACGAGAAATACTTAAGTCATTAGGCCTCTTAAATGAAGGTTTAGAGCTTATTTCATGTCCAACCTGTGGTAGAACTAATATAGATTTAATTAAGATAGCAGAGGAAGCAGAACGTATATTAGAGGGTGTTGACAAACATATCAAGGTTGCTATTATGGGTTGTGCTGTAAACGGACCAGGTGAAGCTAAAGAAGCTGACATAGGTATTGCTGGAGGAAATGGTGAAGGCCTTATTTTTAGGAAAGGTGAAATTATTAAGAAGGTTAAAGAAGAAGAATTATTACAGGAACTTCTTAATGAAATTAAGAAACTTTAACATCCCATTAAAATAGGGGGGAATAATTTGCTGCAAAAAGAAATAAAGCTTAAAGACCTTATTAAAGATGAAA
>CAZHLF010000141.1:0-6612 GCA_964532845.1 uncultured Tissierella sp. | reverse complement strand
ATTTTTATCAGTTGCATTATTTGTAGTAGTCCCATTAGCAGCAGGAATAATATCTCGAAATGCAATTACAAAAAATAAAGGTTTAGATTATTTCGAAAATGTCTATATTCCAAAATTTAGTAACGTTACTACAACAGGACTACTATTAACATTAATAATACTATTCTCATTCCAAGGCCAAACAATTATCAAGAATCCACAAGATATATTGCTGATAGCTATACCACTTACAATTCAAACATTCTTAATATTTTTCATAGCTTATCTTTGGTCTAAAGCATGGAAACTTCCATTTGATGTTGCAGCCCCTGCAGGGATGATTGGAGCATCGAATTTCTTTGAACTTGCTGTAGCTGTTGCAATTTCCTTGTTTGGATTACAGTCAGGAGCAGCTTTAGCAACAGTAGTTGGAGTACTTACAGAGGTTCCGGTAATGTTAACCCTTGTAAAAATAGCAAACAAAACAAAACACTGGTTTCCAAATAAATAATATGAGTGAGGTCAAAAATGAAAAAGAAAGTAGCTTTCATATGTGTTCATAATTCATGCCGCTCACAAATGGCAGAAGGATGGGCAAAGAAATTAGGAAGTGATGTATTAGAAGTTTATTCAGCAGGTACAGAAAATTACCATGAAGTAAAACCACTTGCTGTTCAAGTTATGGAAGAGCAAGGAATAGATATGAGTGATCATAGACCAAAGCTTCTAACAGATATACCAGAAGAAGTTGATATCTTAATCACCATGGGTTGTAATGTTGTATGTCCTTTCGTACCAAATAGTCATAGTGAAGACTGGGGCTTGGACGATCCATCCGGTGGACCGATTGAAGGATATAGAGAAACTAGAGACTTAATTAAGGAAAAGGTAGAAGAGCTAATTAAAAGAGTTAAGAATAAAGAGATTTAAAGTATAAATGGGTGGCTTTGGCCACCCATTTATTTTTTTGTCCATGAGTAACAAGATAAGCTACTTTTAAAGCTTTTCATATTGACAATATAAAACTATAATGTTACTATGAAATTAAGTTCCGATATAACGTTATTAGTTCCACTCAATGGAACAATGAAGATGGAGGAGGTTTTACAATTGAAATTGCCAAATAGAATAGTTTTGTGTGAAGTGGGGCCAAGAGATGGGCTTCAAAATGAAGAAAAGGTTCTATCAGTAGAAGAGAAGGTTGAACTTATTAACTCTATAGCAGATTCTGGATATAAGGTAATTGAGGTAGGCTCCTTTATGAGTCCTAAGGCAGTTCCTCAAATGGCTTCAACTGATGAGGTATTCAAGAAGATAAATAAGAAAGAGGGAGTAGAGTACAGAGCCCTAGTAGCAAATGTAAAGGGAGTAGAGAGAGCTATAGCATGTGGCTGCAAGAAGGTAAAACTAAATGTTTCAGCAAGTAAAGCTCACAATCTTGCAAACCTTAACATGACCCCAGCAGAAAGTGTTTCTAAATTTAAAGACTGTGTTGATCTTGCATTAGCAAATGGACTAGAAACTTCAGGCTCAATTTCAATGCCTTTTGGTTCTCCGTGGGAGCATGAAATACCAATAGAAGATGTTAAGGAAATAGTAAAGGCTTATTTAAATGTAGGCATAACTGAAATTTCCCTTTCGGATGCATCAGGAATGGCAGTTCCATTACAAGTATATAACATTTGTACAGAATTACAGGAAGAATTCCCTCAAGTTAAATGGATACTACATTTTCACAATACAAGAGGGGCGGGTAATGCTAATATATTAGCTGGAATGCAGGCTGGAATTACTTGGTTTGATTCATCATTTGGAGGTCTTGGGGGATGTCCATTTGTACCAGGGGCAGCAGGAAATGTAATCAGCGAAGATGTTATTCATATGCTCCATGAAATGAATATAGAAACAGGTATAGATATTGATAAAGCTATAGGGGTTACAAAGAGAGTTGGAGAAATAGTAGGACATAGTTTACCGGGATATATATTAAAAGCGGGAAAGAACAGTGATCTAATTAAGTAATTAAGTAAGTAATAAAGTTAATACCTGGACTTATGAAAACATTACCAATAGTCAAAATAGTTGAAATTTATTGTGAAAACTATATTGACAACATAATTTCATAGTGTTAATATAAAAATAAGTTCCACGAATTAACACATAGTTCCGGCAGATGGAATTTAATATAAAGTAAAACTTATACTGAAATTATTAGGGAGGTCTAAAAATGGCAAAGGATTCAAGAGGATTAAAAACGAAATATCCTGATTTAACGGATGAGCAAGTAGCTGAATTAGAAGAGGTATTTGCTAAAGCTAAAATAGCACAGAAGGAAATCGAAAGTTTTGACCAGGAAAAGGTTGATAGACTAATAAGAACAGTAGCATGGTCAGTAGCAAACAAAAAAACATTCTCCGAATTAGTTGATTTTGGAATTCAAGAAACAGGACTAGGAGACTATGTTTCAAGAATGAATAAGAGATTTAAAATCAGAGGAGTACTAAGAGATGCACTTAGACAAAAGAGCGTTGGCATCGTAGAAGAACTACCAGAAAAGGGAATAGTAAAATACGGAAAACCAGCTGGAATAATAGCATCCCTAGTACCAACTACAAATCCTGACTTAACACCAGCCGGAACAGCAATAAATGCAGTAAAAGCAAGAGACGTAGTAATATTTTCTCCACACCCAAGATCACAACAAACGACACTAAAGACAGTAGAGTTAATGAGAGAAGCACTTAGAAAAGAAGGAGTAAACCCAGACATACTACAGTGCTTAAAGGGAAATCCAAACAAAGCAATGTCTATGGCAGTAATGGGAGAAGCAGATTTAGTTCTTGCAACAGGTGGACAAAACATGGTAAGACGTGCATATACAGCAGGGACACCAGCATATGGAGTAGGAGCAGGAAACTCATCCATGGTAATAGATGAAACAGCAGACATCCATGAAGCAGCAATGAACACAATGCAAAGTAAAACATCAGACTTTGGTTCAGGTTGTTCCGCAGATGGAAATCTTGTAATTCAAGAAAGCATATTTGAGAAAATGGTAGAAGAATTACAAAAGGTAGGTGGATACCTAGCAAATGAAGATCAAAAGGCTGCATTAAGAAACGTAATGTGGGATTCAAAAGGAAAGAGACTGGCAGATACAGTAGCCATAGCACCTCAACAATTAGCAAAGGCAGCAGGATTTGAAATCCCAGAAGATAGAAAGTTCATAATGGTAATGGGAGATGGCATAGGTGATGAGCACATGTTCTCACACGAAAAACTAACAACTCTATTAGCATTATATAAATATGGAGACTTTGAAGAAGCACTAGAGATGGTAAGAGGAATATTTGATGTAGGTGGAAAGGGTCACTCCTGTGGGATTTACTCATTCAATGAAGACCATATCCATAGACACGCATTAAACGCACCAGTATCAAGAATTATGGTAAGACAACCAAATTCAAAAGCAAATGCAGGATCATTTACAAATGGAATGCCAATGACATCTTCTTTAGGTTGTGGAACATGGGGTGGAAACATAATCTCAGAAAACGTAAGTTTAAAACACTACATGAACTTCACTTGGGTATCAGTTCCAATCCCGGAAGACAGACCATCAGATGAAGAATTATTCGGAGAATTCTTTGATGCAGAATTAGAAAAATAAAGAATGGAGGATGCTTGTGAAAAAATTACTTTCATATCAAATAGTTGAGTATTTAGAGAGAAGAAAAGTAGAATATGTATTTGGTCTTACAGGTCATACTGTAATTGGATTTTTAGATGCTTTAGGAAAAAGTGAGAAAATCAAGTATATATCCAATAGGCATGAGCAAATTGCGGCTACAGCAGCAGACGGTTATGCTAGAGTTACAAAAAAAGCTGCAGTGGTATTAACTCATCTAGGACCTGGACTTACAAACGCTGTAACAGGGGTTGCAAATGCAGCATTAGACGCTATACCAATGGTAGTAATAGCTGGAGACGTTCCAAGTTATTACTATGGAAAACATCCACATCAAGAAGTAAATATGCATTGTGATGGATCTCAATATGATATCTACAAACCATTTGTAAAAAGAGCATGGAGACTTGATACACCAGAACTAATGCCAGAAATACTAGATAAAGCATTTAGACTGGCAGAATCAGGAAGACCTGGACCTGTTCTAATCTCTGTACCAATGGATATGTGGTCAAGAGAAATAGATACAAGTCACTTTGAAGCTAGAATTGGGGATTCACAATATACAGTAAAACCTGCTTTATCAAAGGAAGTAGCAAGAGAGATTGCAAAGAGATTAATCGAAGCTGAAAGACCACTTATTCATATTGGGGGGCAAGTGGTATATCATGACGCTTCAGAAGAACTTGAAGCTTTAGTTGATTTCTTAGATATTCCTGTAACTAGAACATTAATGGGTCAAGGTGGAATCTCAGATAAACACCCTCTATTAGTAGGAATGACAGGATTCTGGGGAACCTACTTTGTAAACGGAAAATCATCATCGGCAGATTTGATCTTGGCTGTTGGAACAAGATTAACAGAAGCAGATTCAAGCTCATGGTATGAAGGTGTAACCTTCAGCAAAAATTCTAAATGGATTCAAATAGATATGGAAGCTCAGGAGATTGGAAGAAACTATCCAGTAGAAATTGGAGCAGTAGCTGATCCTAAACAAGCACTTGAAGCAATTCTTGAAGCTGCAAAAGAATTAAAACCTGAAGGAATCCAAAGACCAGAGTTGAGAAAAGAAATAGCCGAGTATAGAGCAGAATTTAAGGAGTCTAACAGGGCAATATCAGAAGATTCAAGATATCCAATGACACCACAAAGAATCTTAAAGGATGTAAGAGAAGTTTTCCCTGAAGATGGACTAATCTTTACTGATGTAGGCTGGAACAAGAATGGTGTAGGACAACAATTTGATATTACTAAGCCAGATACTATATTCCACCCAGGTGGGCTTGCAACAATGGGCTTTGGTTCAGCAGCATTACTTGGAGCAAAACTTGCAGCTCCTGAAAAGAAGGTTATTACCCTAATTGGTGATGGTGGTTTTGGAACAAACCCTTCAGTATTAGCAACAGCTGTAGAACAAAATATACCAGTAGTTTGGGTAATCATGAACAACAGTGCCTTTGGTACAATTGCAGGCTTAACAGCAGGAGCATATGACCATACCTTTGGTACAATATTCCATACACCTGATGGGAAGGCATATAACCCAGAATGGGCTGAAGTAGCCAAGGCTTATGGAGTAAAGGCAAAGAAGGTTACATCTGCAGCAGAGTTCAAAGCTGCTTTTGAAGAGGCTATAAACTCAAACGAACCGTATTTATTAGATGTACCAATGGAAAATATACCAGTACCAACAGATGGTATTTGGAATATAAATGATATTTTCGTTCCAAAGGAAAATGTCGTAAATGGTAAATTAATTGGTGGCGAAGCTATAAGATCTGAACACAAAAATACAAGTAAGTAATCATTAATTATTAGGGATTAATTATTAGGGAGGTTCATCCTCCCTAATACTAAACTAAAATATTTTATTCGAATAGGAAAGTCCTACTATTTAAATCTTTATTTTAATGGACTTTTTGTCAATGAGTAACAAGAAAAGCTACATTTAACTCTTCTTTAGAAGCTTTTCTTATATAGCAAACCTTATGTCGTAAACAGTTGTATTTTAAATCTTGACAACGTTATCACATGGTGATATTATGAAATTAATTCCATTATGAGATTAAGAGTACCGCACAGCGGAACTCTAGGATTAAAAATGAAAGTGAGTTAAATAAGATAAATTTATTGATTAAAAATTAAGGAGAGGATAAGAATGAAACAAGAATTTTCATTAGCACATCTTACAGTGCTTGGTTGTGCACCTCCTGAAATGACATATATTGCGGCAATGACAGGATATGACTATGTAAGTATCAGACCAATATATATGGGATTACCTGGAGAACCAAACTATGATTTAGCTAACAATAAAAAGATGCTAGTGCAAACTAAAAATGCGCTTAGAGAAACCGGTATTAGAGTTCATGATATTGAACTTGCTAAGATTGAAGAGGGCAGAAATGTAAAGCAGTATGAGCCAGCTTTTGCTGTAGCACAAGAGCTAGGAGCCAAAAGTGTACTCTCTAGCATTTGGACACCAAACCGTGACTTTTATTTAGAACAGTTCTCAGAGCTCTGTGATTTAGCAAAACAATATGGTCTAAATGTAGATTTAGAGTTTGTAACCTGGGCCAGTGTAAATGATTTAAAAACAGCTGTAGCTCTATTAAAGACTGTAAATAAGGACAATGCTGGGATAATGATTGATACGCTGCATTTTAACCGTTCAAGAGTTAATTTAGAAGAGTTGGACAATATCCCTAAAGAATGGTTTCACTTTGCACACCTTTGTGATGGTCCTGCAGAGATACCTACAACTAAGGAAGGCTTAATCCATACAGGCAGAGACGAAAGATTATATGCAGGAGAAGGTGGAGTGCCAATTATGGATATCCTTAACAGACTCCCAGATGGAATTGTATACTCCATAGAATTACCTCATCTAGAAAGAGTTAAGGAATATGGCAACGCAGAACATGCAAGAAGATGCTTAGTAGCAG
>CAZHLF010000140.1:0-6615 GCA_964532845.1 uncultured Tissierella sp. | reverse complement strand
CAAAGGCACCGATGTCTCTATTAATGCTATAGATAGTTCCTTTTGCTTTGTCATTTTCTTGGTATGGAGATTCAGTGCTTAAAAGATGTTTAATCTTCATAGTTGCAGCTAATCTATCACTTTTATCCAAATATACTGCTACTAGATATTCTTTGCCCTTCTCTATATGTCCTACAGTTTCACTAAATGGCAGAAATAAATCCTTTTCTAAACCCCAATCAAGAAATGAACCTATTTTTGACTGGCTAACCACCATTAAATGTCCCATTTGTCCTACAGTTAATTTCGATCTATTTGTTGTAGCAATTATTCTGTCCTTGGAATCCCTATAGATCATTACCTCTATTTCATCACCTTCATTTGCTCCCTCTGGGATTTGTGATTTTGGAAGTAATACATCCTCATCCTTTGAATTCTTTTCATTTAAATATGCTCCAACTGATGTAAATCTTTTTATCTCTAATCTTTGTATTTCGCCTAATTTTATCATATTACACCTACTTTATTCTTATTAGCTATATTCTACCACAATATTACAAATTTATCTCAAATATTTTATCATTGCAAATAAAATTCTCATAATTTCTTATGCAAAGTTTCCTTATCTCTAATTCCTGAAATTAACATATCTTTGCTTTAAAACAAAAGTGCAATATCATCTGCACTTTTTTGCAAATGTTATTGCACTACATATTGTATTTCTTCAATTTATGTTGTAATGTCTGTCTCTTAATTCCTAGTTCATTTGCAGCTTTAGTTATATTGTCCTTATTTTTACTCAAGGAGTTGATTATAAGAATTTTTTCCATTTCCTCCAATATAATTGGCAGGGGTTTACTTTGTTCTTGGTTTTCAATTGCTTCTTTAAGAGGTTTATCCTGCATTATATATATAGAAGAAATAAAGTCTTCTCTTTTTAGTAATTCTTCCTCTGAATCAACGATATTCATAGCTCCTTCAATTACGTTTCCTAACTCTCTAACATTACCTGGCCAGCTGTAATTAATAAATGAATGTATCACATCTTCAGATATCTTTTGAATTTTTTTACCCAAAGTATGATTAAATTTTTCTATAAAATAATTAGACAATAGTAAGATATCACTTTTTCTTTCAAATAAAGGTGGAATCTGTACATAAATAACATTTAACCTATAATATAAATCCTTACGAATTGCACCTTTTTTGATGCTTTCCAATGGATCTTCGTTAGTTGTAGCTATTATCCTAACATCTATAGGAATATCCTTTGTACCACCAACTCTTCTTATATACCCTTCTTGCAATACCCTTAAGAGCTTTGCCTGTAGGGGTAATGACAGGGAGTTAATCTCATCCAGCATAAGGGTTCCACCATCTGCCTGTTCAAATATTCCTTGCCTTTCAACAGCGCCTGTAAATCCACCTTTATCAGTTCCAAATAGTATCCCTTCCAACAATGTTTCAGGAATAGCAGCACAGTTTTGAGCAATAAATGGCTTATTTGACCTATTGCCACCATAATGTATACTTTGAGCAAATAATTCCTTACCTGTCCCAGTTTCCCCATAGATTAGTACCGATGAAGATGAATTACTGGCTTTTCTTGCAATTTTCTTAGCTGTAAGTAATGAATCGTCCTCACCTTTTATATCATCAAAATTATACCGTTTTATAGCTACCACAGTATTTTTTTTAGATGCCTTCTTAGATGATAGTTCATACTGTAGATCTATTACTTGGTCAGAAAGCTCCTTTATATGGGTTATGTTATGTGCAATTTCCAAGGCACCAATAATAATGTTATTGGAATATAATGGGACAGTTGAATTTATAGTAGTTATCCTCTGACCTTTATAATTTAAATATGTTTGAGTTCTATCCAGTATGGATTCCCCAGTATAGAGTACTCTGATTAATGTTGAGGTTTCTTCATTTAAGCTAGGAAATATCTCCAATAAATCCTTGTTGATAACCTGAATAGTTTCAAGCCCTTCTAAATCAGCCATATATTTATTATAAACAACAGTTCTCTTATCTCTATCTATTACATGGATACCAATATTTGCATGTCGCAAAATACTTTGCATTACCATTTTATCTAGATCAATTTTAATCATATTATCATCCTTTTGTGTAGCATTGGTTAAACTACTTTAAATGAATGTTAGTTTATGCATTTATTATAAGACTAAGTTCTTGTTCTAATTTTTCCAAGGATTTAAGCGCTTCTTCAGGTAACTTGTCCTTACCTTGTTTAAATGTTTCCATATTTATTAAGAAATCTTTCCTGTATCTTATGCTGTTTTCCCACATTTTAATATATTCTTCATTAAATTCAGGCACAAATCCTTCAATCTCAATGTACTCAATATCTTCAAAGGTTCCAAGTTTAACAAATGTTGCTTGTTTTGTTGCGATATCTTCTAAAAGCTGCAATGTTACTTCTTTTGGAATCTTCTTATCTAAAAAATGTCCAGTATTTATGATATAACATTCAACTTTTCTATTTTCGAATAGTTCTTTAAATTTTATATAATCATTTGCCAATGGATATGTTCTAAATGGATTAGCATATGGCTCTATTACTAATTGATTCATATCAGTATTCTTTGCCAGTTTTTCAGCTGTTGAACGTTTAGTAGCAAGAGTTGCTCCCATCACTGATGCTAAAACTGTATCATTTATTCTTACTACAGGTGGAAGTGTCGCATCCTTCATAAGCCAGGCAATTGCATCAACTGGTTCATCTATTTTGTCAACTCTGTTTTCTGCCCAAAGTCTTGACTTAATAGCTCTTCCATTTCCATTTCTAATATCTTCAGTAACAATTACTTTATTGCCTTCGTCATCTAGAGTTACTCCACAGTTTTGAACTGTCAATAAGAACTTATTTGAAGGGTCAGCAGTTGGATAATCCTGAAGCTTATCGAAATATGCAGGTTCTAGTGCTACTGATGAGCCATCAGTAGTAGAAATTATATATGCATCATCGTGTAGTATTGTTATGTCGAACTTATTATCATGTTTTGCATGGGTTAAAGTTGATTTACCTGAACCAGATAATCCAAATACACCAATGGTATATTTATTTCCATCTTGGAAGTTATATCTTTTCATACCACCATGACATGAGCAAAATCCATTTCTATTGGCAATACCCCAACCCAAGGTCAAAGTTCCCTTCTTATGTTCACCAAAATATCTCATGCCCAGTAAAAGTGCACAATTGTGTTCTGGATCAAATAGAGCTAATCCATCTGGATGAGAGCTAGGTACATAATCCGGATCAGAAAAAACATATATATCTCCTTCAGGATATGCTTTTGAATTTTTATAATTCTTCATCATATGTTGTGTTAAATATTGAAAATTTAACAACCAGGAGTACATTATGTTCTCATGCCCTTCAGGAATTAAAAGATGGGCTCTAATCATAAAATCCTCGTGTAATCCGATAATACACTGAGCATGATATAATCTTTTATACCTTGATTGATATGCGGCTTCTCTAGCAATTGATGAAAACTCGCTTAAATTTACATCAGGATCTCCAATGATAACTCTAGCTCCAGCAAATCTTCCAGTTGTGGCACCATCATTAAACACAAGGACCTTAACATCCCTTGAAAGTCCTAACTCCTCAGGTCTATGTACTGGCATATCAGTTACAATTGTGCCAGGTGAGTCATGAGCAAGTTTATAGGCTTCACTTATTGAATTTACATATACTACATTATTACCATAAAAATTAGACTCTATAGTGGTTCTAAGAGAGTTTAATATCTTATTATCCTTAGTTATATCTTCTCTTTTAAAACAAGTTATTGTGGACATTTTCTCTCCCCCTATTGGTATGTTAACTTCATTATAGCAAATTCACACACTATATTACAGTTAAAGTCAAATAGCATGCTCAATAAATACAATATGTTACATACTAAATGTCATAAACCCGCGATCCTTCGCTAGAAGTAATTATTCTGCTCATCTCAGGATGACAATGTGAATTAATCTTACTGGTTTCTTATCTTTTCATCCATATCACTTAAGTATAGCCATCTTTCCATCTTTTCCTCTAGCATAGCCTCAACTTCTGCTTTTTTCTTAATTAACTCCTCCAACTTTGAATACTGACTGGCTACTTTTGTCATTTCATCATCTATGGATGAAATCTCAGTTTCCAACTTCTGAATTTCATCATCTATAGATTCCCATTCACGTTGTTCCTTATAAGAAAATTTCATTTTTTGTGGAGCTGATTTCGTTCTTTCTTTCTTTTGTACTTGCTCCTTAGGTTCTTCTTCTTTAACATTCTCCTTAAAGTAGGAATAATTTCCTGTATAACCTTTGATTAAACCATTTCCCTCAAATACAAATACTTTATCAACTATTTTATCCAACAAATATCTATCGTGAGATACTATGATTACTGCACCTGGAAAATCTTCTATATAATCCTCTAATATGGTTAAGGTCTGAATATCAAGATCATTTGTTGGCTCATCAAGTAAGAGAACATTTGGAGATTCCATTAATGTTCTTAATAGATGAAGTCTTCTCTTCTCACCACCAGAAAGCTTACCTATAGGAGTCCATTGTTGGTCTGTAGAAAATAAAAACTTCTCTAACATTTGTGAAGCTGAAATCTTCGTGCCATCTGCTGTAGTAATATATTCTCCGCCATCTTTGATATAGTCAATTGCCCTTTGGGAATCATCTAGATGTGATGTTTCCTGTGAAAAGATTCCTAATTTTACTGTTTCTCCAATTTCAACGGACCCTTTATCTGGTTTAATCTCTCCTGAAAATATCTTCAACAATGTAGATTTACCTAGACCATTGGCACCAAGTATTCCAACCCTATCATCTCTAAGGACTGTATAGGTGAAATCCTTTATAAGTTCCTTATCCCCATAGGATTTAAAGATATCTCTTACTTCAATAATCTTCTTACCTAGTCTTGAGCTTGCTACAGATATTTCCATCTTTTCTTTGGTTAAATCCATTTCACTATCTTCCAGCTCATTGAATCTTTGAATTCTAGCTTTTTGCTTGGTGGATCTAGCCTGAGCTCCCTGTCTCATCCAAGCCAGTTCTCTTCTATATAGATTCTGTCGTTTTAGTTCAGATGCTAATACTATTTCTTCTCTCTCAGATTTCTTTTCCACAAAATAACTGTAGTTACCCTTATAAGAATAGATATCTCCACCATCCAGCTCTATAATGTGATTAACTACCCTATCAAGAAAATACCTGTCATGGGTGATCATTAAAAGAGCACCTTTTCTTCTTGAAAGATAGTCTTCAAGCCAATCTATTGTCTCATTGTCCAGGTGGTTTGTTGGCTCATCAAGAATCAACAAATCAGAGGGATTTATAAGTGCTGATGCTAATGCAACTCGCTTCTTTTGTCCACCGGAAAGATTATCTACTATTTCATTAAAATCATTTATTCCAAGCTTTGTAAGAACATTTTTAGCCTCTGCTTCCAGTTCCCAGCCCCCAATACTATCCATCAGCCCAGTTAGTCTTATTATTTCTTCCTTGGGTGTGTTTATATTGTTAATGGCTTTTTCATAATCCCTTACAACCTTAAGATTTGAGGAGCTTCCTTTAAATACCTGTTGAAGTACTGTTGCATCTGGTTCAAAATATGGATTTTGTGGCAGAAACTCAATATTTATATCATTAGTTCTAATAATTCTACCTTCATCGGGCTCCTCAACTCCTGCAATTAGCTTTAAGAGTGTAGTCTTACCAGTACCATTAACTCCTATAAGCCCTATCTTATCATCATCCATAATTCCAAATGAAATATTTTTGAGTAAAGTCTTTTCAGTATAGGATTTTGAAACATTTTCTATATTAAGTAAAATCATATTACACCTCTTTTTGTAATTCCTTTCTTTCTGTAAATATAGTATCCATAAAGGCATACGACAAAATTACTAAAGCTCATAGCAAACCATATTCCAGTTGAGCCAAAGTTGGTAAATTCTTTAAAAAGTAAAATCATTGGAAGTCTGACAAACCACAATCTAGCTACTTCCATGGTCATGGAATATTTAGTGTTACCAGAGCCCTGGAATATTCCCTGAAATACGCTAAACATACCCATTAAAGGCATAGAAAAGGATACATATGTCATATAGCTCATTCCTTCTGTAAATACCATTGGATCGTCTTTGGAAGGCATAAAAATCTGAACAATATTTTCATTGAAAATTAGAATTATAATGGCTCCTAAGATTCCAATTGTTAGCGCAATAGTTGATGCTTTTCTAAAGGCTTCATGAGCTCTATGATCCTGCTCTGCTCCTAGATTTTGACCCACAACAGCTGTTAGGGCTGACCCTACACTCATTGCAGGTTGCATTACTAGGTTGGTTACTCTATTAACCATTCCAAAGGCTGCCATTGTTGCTGTTCCATAGGATACAATAAATCCATTTAAAACCATGAATCCAATAGAAGCCCCTGTTTGTCCAATAGATGCTGGCAGTCCAACATAATATATTTCTTTTAATACCCTTTTATCAAACTTAAAATTCCTTAAATCTGGCTTTATTTTTGATTTACCTTTCAAGAGATAATATAGTCCAGCTAAAGCCAATAAAGCCTTTGAAATTAGTG
>CAZHLF010000139.1:0-6643 GCA_964532845.1 uncultured Tissierella sp. | reverse complement strand
CCCACATATATGGTATAGAGTATTCATTATTCTTGTCATACTCATGATTTAAAAAACTTTCTCCTACTTTATCAATATTAGGAATGTTATTTTTATCAATTTTCACGAGAAGATTTTCCCTAATCATTCTTTCTATCATATAATCAGATGGGAATATAACATCATAGTTGCTTCCACCTTGTTTTAATTTTACATAAAGGTCTTCATTTGTAGCAAATGTATCATAAACTACATCAACATCAAACTCTTCTTCAAATTGATCAAGTACATCTGTATCTATATAGTCTCCCCAGTTATATACATTAAGCTTAGGTTTCTCATCGCCACAGGCAGCAGTAAATATAGCAATTGAAATAACAAGTATAGCCAGTAATAACATCTTATTTTTTTTCATCTTTTACCCTCTCTCTTTAATATTTTTTTCAGTTCTTTTATTTATTATTAACAATAATATCAATAATCCTACAAACATAAGTGTAGATAATGCATTTATAACAGGATTAATTCCTCTTCTAGCCATGGAAAATATGGTAATACTTAAGTTTGATACCCCATGTCCTGTGTTAAAGAAACTTATTACAAAATCATCAATAGATAATGTAAATGCCATGAGCCCACCTGTTATTATTCCTGGCATTATCTCAGGTATTATAACCTTCCTTAATGTATAAAAAGGTGTAGCTCCTAAATCCATTGCAGCCTCAGCTAGATGTTTGTTCATCTGCTTCAATTTAGGTAAAATAGATAATATTACATAAGGCAAACAGAATGTAATATGAGAAAGCAGCATAGTTAACATACCAAATTCAAATCTAAACAACCTAAATAAGGTCATGAGGGATACTGCAGTAACAATATCTGGATTCATTACAGGAATATAGTTAAGATTTAATATGACCTTACTGCTTAGGCCTTGCATATTATATATACCTATTGCAGCTATAGTACCAATAATTGTTGATATAATAGCTGATGATACTGCTATTAAAATTGTATTATACAGTGCCTTTAATACTTCTCTATCTTTAAAAAGTTCAATATACCATTTAAGAGTAAAACCATTCCAATTTCCCCTGGACTTAGAATCATTAAAGGAGAATATAATAAGCACTATTATTGGTGCATAAAGAAAGAGGAATATTAAGAAGGCATATAATCTATTTAAATGTTTTTCTACCATAATCCGCCACCTTCTCCTTCTTTCTCTTTATCAAATTTAGATGATAAGGCCATGGTAATCAAGATGAATACCATAAGAATTATGCTCATGGCTGAACCAAAATGCCAGTCTCCTGTATATCTAAATTGCTGTTCTATAAGGTTTCCAATAAGGTTCGCCTTATTTCCTCCAAGCAAGCTTGAGATTACAAAGGTACTAACTGCAGGTATAAATACCATTGATATCCCTGTAATTACTCCAGGAAGGCTTAACGGGAATATTACTTTTAAGAATGTAGTAAACTTATTAGCACCCAAATCCTCTGCTGCCTCAATAAGCTTATAATCTATCTTTACCAATACAGAAAAGATAGGTAGAACCATGAATGGAAGAAAGTTATATACCATTCCCAAAAGTACTGCACTATCATTGTATAACAGTTCCAATGGTGCAAAACCTAATTTGGTTATAATTAAATTTATTATTCCATTTTTCCCAAGAAGAGTTAGCCATGCATATGTCCTTAAAAGAAAGTTCATCCACATAGGTATTACGAACAACAGAATTAGCATATTTCTAGTTTTCGGCTTCTCCTTTGAAATAATTAAAGCTATAGGATATCCTAATAATAGACAAATTGCCGTAGATTTCAATGCTAAATCAACTGACCTTAATAGAACTTTAGTATAAACTGGTGTTAAAAACCTTTTAAAATTCTCCAAACTAAACTGAAATGTTGAAAAATCCTGACTATCACCAGTGGTAAATCCATAATATGCAACTAGAACAAGAGGTACAACTATAAATAGTATAAGCCATAGAATATATGGTATTGTATATCTCTTAAATCTCATACTATTTCACCTTCCTCATAATATGGAGGTTTTCCGGCTTAATGTTCATACCAATCTCTGTGCCTACCTCCTTCATAATAGTTGAGTGAATCATCCACTCCACATCATCACTTATAACAAACATTTCATAGTGTACACCTTTGAATGTTACTGATTTAACTTTACCTTTAAGTATCCCATCTTCCAAAGTTACTATATCAATATCTTCCGGCCTAATGACAACCTCTACTTCTTCGTCCTTACTAAAACCTTTGTCTACACACTCAAAAACTTTACCAGAAAATTCTACAATAAAATCATCATGCATGATTCCCTCTACAATATTACTCTCACCTATAAATTTAGCTACAAAGGCATTTTTAGGTTCATTATATATATCTACCGGAGTTCCAATCTGTTGAATTACACCTTGATCCATTACGACAATAGTATCGGACATTGTAAGTGCTTCTTCTTGATCATGAGTTACATATACAAACGTAATTCCAACTCTTTGTTGCATATTCTTTAATTCAATTTGCATTTCCTTACGTAGTTTTAAATCCAATGCTCCTAGAGGTTCATCAAGTAGAAGAACCTTTGGTTCATTAACTAACGCCCTTGCAATAGCAATTCTCTGCTGCTGTCCACCACTTAATTGGTCAATGGATCTATTTTCGTATCCTTGAAGGTTAACTAGCCTAAGCATTTCGCTTACTTTCTCTTTAATTATTTGTTTAGACATTTTTTTAATCTTTAATCCAAAAGCAATATTGTCATAAACATCTAAATGAGGAAAAAGTGCATACTTTTGAAAAACTGTATTAATTTGTCTTTGATACGGAGGAACTTCAGTAATATCCCTACCTTCAAATATTACTCTACCCTCTGTAGGTTTTTCAAATCCACCAATTATTCTAAGGGTAGTAGTTTTACCACAACCACTAGGTCCTAAAAGGGTTAGAAATTCATTTTCTTTTATATATAAATTAATGTTCTCTAATACATTTTCTCCACCATAATTTTTTGATATATTCTTTAAATCTATAGTATATTCTTTACCCAATTCTCTTCCCCCTTTTAAAAGCTTGGTGGTGTACTTAACCAAACCACCCTAGCACTAGTTTTACCTGAATTTGATATATAATGGTTTGAATTGGCCATAAAGTAGAAACTCTCGCCTTTCTTAACCTTAAATGTGTCGCTTCCAATATGAAGTAAAATATTTCCTTGAATTACATAGCCAAATTCCTCTCCTTCATGGGGAAAATCTTCTTTCGTTCTCCCTTCAGGCTCTATCTCTATGAGAATTGGCTCCATCTTATTTTTTTGAGCATTTGGTACAATCCATTTCAGTACATACTTCAATTCACTATTTTCACTTTCAAAGACATCTTCCTTTGAAAATACTATTTTTTCATCTACATTTTCATTAAAGAAATCTTTTAAATTCGTACCTAATCCCTCTAATATATCCACTAAGGTTGCAATAGAAGGAGATGTCAAGTCTCTTTCCAACTGAGATATAAAACCCTTTGTCAATTCACAACGATCGGCCAATTCTTCTTGGGTTAGTGAATTTTTCACTCTCAGCCTTTTTATTTTTTCACCTATATTCATTTCTCCTCCTCCTAGTTTAATAGACATATATTAAACATCTAGTTTATATTTACTAAACTTATATATTAACTACACTATTATAAAATAATATCTAATATTATGTCAATGGTTTTAATTAAAAACATTTGAAAATTCATCATTATTCTCTATTTTCGAGTATTTTCTTCTAAACTGTAAGTTTACTATTAGAATACTAAAAGCACTAAATAATCAGTAATATTATTGACTATTTAGTGCTTTTTAATATTTTTATTCGATTGTATATACCGACATATCCCTAATGGCTGCCTCTATTAAATCATTTACATTTAAGGACTCTTCTGATTTCTCTATATCCTCAACTTTTGGTCTTGTTACAGGATGTTTAGGTAAAAAAACTGTACAACAATCTTCAAATGGTTGAATTGATGTTTCAAAGGTTTCTATATCCTTAGCTATTTCTATAATATCTACTTTATCAAAACCAATAAGTGGTCTAAATATAGGCATATTAACTGAACTGTTAGTTACATTTAAACCATATATAGTTTGACTTGCTACCTGACCAAGATTCTCACCTGTAATCAGGGCATTAAACTGATGGAACTGGGCTATTCTTTCTGCTATTCTCATCATAAATCTTCTAGATATTATAGTCATCTCATCCTCTGGACACTTTTGATTTATCTCCTTTTGGATGTTCAATAGATTTACACTAAAGATTTTAATTTTACCCATATATCTGGATAATATTCTTGCTAAATCCTTTACCTTTTCCTCAGCTCTTTCTGATGTAAATGGATAACTATGGTAGTGAACGCAAGATATTTCTACACCTCTTTTAGCCATCATAAATCCAGCTACAGGGCTGTCAATCCCCCCTGATAATAAAAGTAAAGCCTTGCCATTTGTTCCTAAAGGTAAACCTCCATAGCCTTTTACTTTGTCTGTATAGACATAGGCATAACTCTTAATATCAACATATAAATATGTTTCTGGTTCATGTACATCAACCTTAAGCTCTTCAAAATTGTTTAATATGACTCCTCCTATTTTCTTGCTAATATCGGGAGATTTTATAGGAAATTTTTTATCAGCACGGTTTGAATCCACCTTAAAGGTTGTAAAATTTTCTCGCTCCTTTTTTTTTCTTATTACTTCTATTGCTGCCTGAGATATCTCATCCATATCCTTATTGACCCTAATACATGGGCTAATATAAACAAGGCCAAAAACTTTTTTTAGACGGTTTATCAATTGAGGAAAGTTCTCTTCACAAGCTTCTATATAAACCTTTCCTTGCTCTTTATAGATATTGTCAAACCCTATATCTTTTATTGCTTTTCTAATGTGCTTTATCAACTGATCTTCAAAATACTTTCTATTTAAACCCTTTAGAATAATTTCACCAAGGCTCACACTTAAAACATTTTCCAATTAATTACCTCCTAATTATACTTCTTATATCTTTAACTGAGTCTTTCAAAACATCAACTGTAAAATCTATGTCCTCTTTGGTTATTTCATATGATAGACAAAATCTAATAGTACCTTCAATATCCTTATCACTAAGCTTAATTGCCTTGAGAACATGACTCTTTGTTGTTCCTTTTGATGAACAGGCTGAAGATGTAGATACATATACTTGTTTATTTTCTAAATAATGGAGAAGCACTTCACCTCTTGTATCCTCAAATGTAATACTCAAAATATATGGAGAAGAATCTCCATTTAAGGGTGTGTTAATTTTTACATCTTCAATTTCTAGTTTAACTCTATTTGCTAAATAATTTCTCAATTGTAATACTTTTTCTCTTTCAGATTTACCCTTAATGGATAGAATTTTTACAGCTTCTCCCAGACCAAGAATTCCTGGCACGTTTTCTGTTCCTGGTCTTATTCCACTTTCTTGATTTCCACCATAAACAATTGGGTCTAATTTAAGCCTATTATTTATGTATAATACCCCTATACCTTTTGGTCCATGAACCTTGTGTCCGCTAAATGAATAGGTATCTATATTCAAGGCTTTTAGTGAAAAATCTATTTTCCCAAAGGATTGAATTCCATCCACATGAAGCAATGGCTTGGAATCAGTTGAACTTAAGACCTTTTTTATCCCTTCTATATCCTGTCTGGAACCTATTTCATTATTAACATGAATTATGGAAACTAAAATAGTTTCATCTCTTAAAGCATTTCTCAATTCTTCTAGATCTATTAACCCATCTTTATTCACCTTTAGATAAGTTATATCAAATCCAACAGACTCATAATGTTTTAATACATTATAAACAGATGGGTGTTCGATATTAGTTGTTACAATGTGTTTCCCTTTTCGGGAATATTTATTAATTATACTTTGTAGAGCAATGTTATTACTTTCTGTACCTCCTGAAGTAAAATAAATTTCTCTTTCATCTACTTTTAAATATTCTGCAATTGAACGTCTTGCTTCCTTAAGCTTTTTTTCTGCATTTAAACCAAGTTTATGCAAAGATGAAGGATTTCCAAAGCAATTTTGAAATGCATCCATCATCACATGAACTACTTCCTCTCTAGGCTTAGTTGTAGCACAATTATCTAAATAAATCAAATCAACACCTCTTAATATTTTTTGAACTCATATCATACCTCATTATTATCAAATATATTATATAGGATTAAACACATTTATTGAAGCATTAATTTTATTCGACAAAATTCCTTATCCTAATATTGGATTTCAAAAAATATTGCATATTATGTCGCTTTTTGTTATAATTTTAATTGAGGTTATCCCCCTGGTAACCTCGAATAAGATCTCTATTCCCAATACCCCTTTTGAACGGATATGTTCCATCCTAAAAGGATGAAAGGCTCCACTATGGAGTCTTTTTTTTTATGAGTTGGGAAACTGCATATGTTTAATAACTTTAGTAACACTATTATTCCTTATAGAATATATTGAATTGAGGTAAATAAACCTCGAGAGGAGGAATATTATGAGTTCTAAATTTAGACCTGATGTGGATCCAGACGAAATTGTAGATAGATGTTGTGATGCTAATAC
>CAZHLF010000138.1:0-6678 GCA_964532845.1 uncultured Tissierella sp. | reverse complement strand
GGTCAGAAGAGTTTACTAGATATTTATTTGTTTGGTCTGGATTTTTATCTCTGCCTTATACAATTAAAGCAGGAATAACTTTGAGGATTGATCAATTTTATAATCTTTTACCTGGTGGATTAAGAAAAGGGTTAAATATTATTAACCATGTCTTAATGACTCTTTTCTTTGCTTATATGTGTTATAGCTCCATAGGAGTTGTACAATCAGCTATTGTAAGTGGTCAGAAGAGTCCTGCATTAGGATTACCAATGTATATTGTTCAAGTATCAGCATTAGTAGGTTTTGGCCTAGCAGTATTTAGAACTATTCAAGCATTGTTAGTAAGTATGAAAACTAAAGAAGCGTAGAGAGGAGGACATAAAATGTCACTAGGTTTATTTTTCATCATATTTGCACTTTTTATATTAATTGGCTTACCAATAGGCGTTGGTATTGGAATGACAGCAATTCTTCCTTATCTACTAAATAGCAGCTTTACTGCAAATACACAGCTAATACTGAGATCAATGCTAAGTGGGATAGATAGCTTCCCTTTGCTGGCTGTTCCAATGTTCATTATCTCTGGAATAGTTATGGCTCGTGGAAAGATTTCTGAAAAGCTTTTTAACATGTTTGCATTCTTCGTTGGAGATAAAACAGCTGGAATGCCAATAGCAGCAATTATAACTTGCTTGTTTTATGGAGCCATATCAGGATCAGGTCCAGCTACAACAGCGGCTGTAGGATCCATGACAATTCCAATACTTATTAGTCTTGGCTATGATAAAGTATTTGTAACTGCAATGGTTGCAGTTGCAGGGGGTTTAGGAGTAATCATTCCTCCTAGTATACCATTTATATTCTATGGTATGTCATCAGGACAGTCAGTTGGAGCCTTGTTTATAGGTGGTGTTTTACCAGGCATCTTAATTGGTGGATTTCTTTCTGTTTATGCTTATTGGTACTGTAAAACCAAAGGTGAGGACAAACAGAAGTTAAAAGAATTCTCTGGACAACTTAGAGGTAAAGGTTTCTTAGGTGTATTTAAGGATAGCTTCTGGGCTCTGTTATCACCGGTAATTATTCTTGGTTCTATTTACAGTGGAGTAGCATCTCCTACAGAGGCAGCTGTAATATCAGTATTCTACTCATTATTTATTAGTATATTTATCTACAAGACACTAAAAATATCAGATTTTCCTGCATTGATATCAGAAAGTATATCAAGCTATACACCAATCTTATTTATATTAGCAGCAGCAATGGGATTTGCAAGAGTTCTTATCTACTTAAGAGCACCTCAAATCGTTGCGACAGGAATAACTTCAGTAGTATCATCTAAGGTTGGAGTATTATTAGTAATAAATGTTCTCTTGTTATTCGTAGGTATGGTAATGGATACAACTCCAGCAATACTAATCCTAACACCAATCCTTCTACCGATAGCTCAAGCTGTAGGTGTAGATCCAATTCACTTTGGTATTATAATGGTCGTAAACCTTGCTATAGGATTTGTTACTCCTCCAATGGGTGTTAACCTATTCGTTGCTAGTTCTATTACAGATGTACCAATTATGAAAGTAGCAAGGGCAGCCATGCCATTTATAATTGGATTCCTTATAGCCTTATTATTTATCACATTTATACCAGAGATTACATTGCTACTAGTTTATTAACAGTGGGGGCTAGACCCCACACCCCCTTTATGTGGTATTTGGAAACTATAAGTTTCTTATAATACAATATTTAATAATAAGCAAAAGAAAGGATGGATAAAATGAAAAAATCAAAGAAGTTAATTAGTTTATCCCTTGCACTAGTAATATTAGCTGCAACATTGGCAGGTTGTAGTGGTGGAACAAATAATGGAGGAACACCGGCTACAGGTACTCCAGCGGCATCGGGTGAAAAGCTTCAATTCAACTTAGCTATGGATAGCCCAGAAGATACTGTAACTTTCTTATTTGGTAAGAAATTCGCTGAATTAGTAGGAGAAAAATCCGACGGTAGAATTACAATAGATGTATTTTCAAGTGGACAACTAGGTGGAGACAGAGAGTTAGTTGAAAGTGTACAAAATGGAGACGTTGCATTTGTAGTTCAAAACACTGCTCCTCAAGTAAACTTCGTACCAGAGTTAGCGGTATTTGATCTACCAAACTTATTTGCAAATGCAAAGATAGCTAGAACAGTTTTAGATGGTCCTTTCTTTGATGAAATAGCTTCAAAATATGATGCTAATAATATTAAGCTATTAGGATATGCTGATCAAGGCTTTAGAACGATGACTTCAAACAAAAAAGTAGAAAAGATTGAAGACTTTAATGGTCAAAAAATAAGAACTATGGAAAATCCAAACCACTTAGCATATTGGACTTCTCTAGGAGCAAATCCAACTCCAATGGCATTTGCTGAGGTTTACATTGGATTACAACAAGGTACAATAGATGCACAAGAAAATCCATACGAAGTTATAGTTTCATCAAAATTCTATGAGCAACAAAAATATGTAATTAACACGAACCACTTATTACACTTATTATCATTAATATCAAGTAAGACTGTATTTGAAGGATTATCAGCTGAAGATCAAGCAATAATTCTAGAAGCAGCAGGAGAGGCTAAAGTATGGGCAAGAGAAACTGCGGATTCAAGAGTAGCAGATAGAGTAAAGATTATCACTGACAACAAATCAGAAATAGTGGACTTAAGTGATGACTTAAAAGCTGAAATGGCTAAAAGAGCAGAAGGAGTTTACACTCAAGTTAGATAAAAAATTGGTAATGATTTGGTTGATTTAGTATTAAGTGAAGTAGAAAAAGCTAAATAATTATATACAAATAGTTGAATACAAACAATAAGATACTGAGAAGTCAGTATCTTATTGTTTAAGAAAGATTTTATCCAAATATTATGGAAATTTATATAAAGGGATGATATAATGGCAAATAGAATTCAAGGAACTACAACACTTTTAGGTTTAATAGGATATCCGTTAAAACATAGTAAATCACCACATATGCACAATACATCCTTTGAAGCTTTAGGACTAGATTATGTCTATATGGCTTTTGAGGTAGAAGATGGACATATAAAGGAAGCTCTTGATGCTTTAAAGATACTTAATGCTAAGGGTGGAAATGTAACAATGCCTCATAAATCAAAGGTAGTAGACTATCTTGATGATATATCACCAGATGCTCAGATAATAGGCTCTGTAAATACAATAAAAATCGACGAAAACAAGAGAATTACAGGCTATAACACAGACGGAAGAGGTCTTGTAAAAGCATTACAGGAAAATGGAGTAGATTTTAAGAAGAAGAAAATAGTAATGGCTGGAGCTGGAGGTGCTGCAAAAGCAGTAGCAACACAACTTGCATTTGACGGAGCAGGAGAAATAGTCCTGTTTAACAGAACTTTAAGCTCAGCTGAAGTAATAACAGACAATATAAATAAGAATATTCCTACTTGCAAAGCAAGAGCTGAAGTGATTGACGAAGCTAAATTGGTAGAGGAAATCCAAGATGCGGCTATACTTATAAATGCTACATCTTTAGGTATGAAAGCAACAATTGATGAAGCAATAATCTCATCAGCAGATCAGCTTCCGAAGGATATATTTGTTGCAGATATAGTTTATGACCCTGATGAAACAAAGCTTTTAAGACTTGCAAGAGAAGCTGGATGTAAACATATGAATGGACTTATGATGATGATATGGCAGGGAGCCATTGCATTTAAGATCTGGACAGGTGAAGATATGCCTGTGGATTTAATTAAGAAAGAAATATTTGGAAAATAAAAAGGTGGTATAATATGGTAGAGAAAAATGAAAGCAGTATAAGATCAATACAGAGGGCGTTGAGTATATTAAAGTGTTTTGATTTAGATAATCAAGAATTATCTTTCTCGGAGATTGCACAAGATGTTGATTTACCAAAATCCACTGTATCAAGAATTCTCTCTACCTTGGAGAATGAAGGTTTTTTAGTTAGAGATCCAGATACTGCTAAGTACAAGCTAGGGCATACAATGTACCTTTTAGGTGTAGTGGCAAAGGGTACTATGGATATAAGAAATATCGGTATGCCTCATCTGGAGCAAATGACTAAGCTTACAGGTGAAATAGCTAATCTATACATACTTGAAGACTATGAAAGAGTATGTATTGCACAGGTTAGTAGTCCAAATCCTATCCAGCATCTTGTAAAAATTGGGGAAAGATTTCCAATTTGGGCTGGAGCTACTGGAAGGGTTATTTTAGCACAACTTGATGAAACTATCTGGATTGACATGGTTAAAGAGTTAAAGCAATTTACTCAAAAAACTGTGGTAGACCCTGAATTATTTATTGAAGATTTAAGAGATATGAAAAAGAAGGGTTATTCTTTAAGTTTAGGAGAAAAGTTCTCCGATGTAGGATGTGTAGCTGCACCTGTTTTCAATGATAGTGGTGTGATTGGCTGTATATCCATTTCAGGTCCTGTTGACAGATTTCCTGAGGATATAGCAGATTATGCAAGGCTTGTAACAACTGCAGCATCACAAATATCTCATAAGTTAGGTTATAGAGAAAAGAGATCCGCTTATTTAGAGTAAGTGAATCAGTTTTCTAAAGTATATTAAAAGCTACTAATGTAAATCAATAGTAGCTTTTCTTGTTAGATAGGAGTTATCTTTATGAAAAATAAAAAAAATATTTTTTCTTTTGTAATGATTCTGTTTTGGTTCTCCTTGTATGCATATGTTCCACAGTTGTCGAGTTATGCAAATGAAATGGGAGCAAGTTATAAACTAATAGGTCTAATAACTGGTGCCTATGGATTTACCCAAACAATATTAAGAATTCCCTTAGGAATATTGTCAGACAAACTGGGAAAAAGAAAACTATTTGTAATAATAGGAATCTTTGCTGCTATACTAAGTGCATTAAGTGTTTATTTGTATCCAAATCCTTATACATTGCTAGCAGCTAGATTATTGGCAGGAGTAGCATCTGCAACCTGGGTGAATTTCACTGTACTATTTATTGCTTATTTTGATTCAGGAGAATCATCAAAAGCTATAGGTATTGCTACCTCAAATAGCAAAATTGGTCAACTTGTGGCAATGTTTTTAGGAGGATTTATAGCCTTAAACTTTGGAGTAAGAGATATTTTTACACTTAGTTTAGGAGTAAGTATTTTATCGTTGTTAATGGGATTATTTATTAAAGAAATCGCTATAGATATCAAAAAAGAAAAATCAAAAACCAGCTCTGGAATAGGAGCAATCCTTAGCAATTCGAGAATCTTGCATATATCCTTCTTAGGTATGCTGGTTCAATTTATTGCGTATTCTACATCATTTGGATTTACACCACTTGTCGCAATAAATCTAGGAGCAGATAATCTTCAGTTAAGTTATTTGTCAATAGCATATACATTTCCCCAAGTGTTTTTTTCGGTACTATCTGGTACAGTTATGGTAAGGAAGTTTGGAGAAAAGAAAACCTTAATGATAGGCTTTATTATAAGTACTTTATTATGTTTTATAATTCCATTTTCACCAAGCCTAAATATTTTATATATAGTGCAGTTCTTTAGTGGTATTGGAAATGCTATCACTTTCCCCTTACTGATGTCTATGGCTATGAAAGGAGTAAAAGAACATCATATGACTACAACTATGGGTTTTTATCAAGCGGCTTATGGAGTAGGTATGATAGTTGGGCCTATAATATTAGGTAATATCGGGGATATGTTTGGATTAACATATGGGTTTATGGTTATTGGGGTTTTATCAGCCCTTTCAATCTGGTCATTAGTAAAAGTAAAAGATACTAGCGAAACTATAATGTATAGTAATATTTGAAAAACCGGAGTTGATAATATGAAAACTATTAAGGTTAGAAATCTAATAATAGGTGAAGGCACTCCCAAGATAGTTATACCTATAGTTGGAAATACTAAGGAAGACATTATAGAAAAAGCAATAGAGATAAAGGATATGTCTTTAGATCTTGTAGAGTGGAGGGTTGATTACTTCGAGAATATATTTATCCCTGAAGAAGTCCTTATGGTGTTGGAAATTCTAAGGAAAACTTTAGGGGATAAACTTATTATTTTTACTATTAGAACAAGAAACGAAGGTGGAGAAAAAGAGATACCTACTGAATTTTATATATATTTAAATATACTAGTTGCAAAGAGTGGGCTAGCTGATTTTGTAGATATTGAAGTTTTTCAAGAGAATCTTAATACTACTGAAATAATACAGCAAATACATGATTATGGATGTTTAGTTATTGGGTCCAATCATAATTTTAATGAAACATTGGAAAAGAATATTCTGGTTGAAAGACTGAAAAAGATCCAAAACTTGGGTGCAGATATACCGAAGATAGCCATGATGCCAAAATCTATAGAAGATTTACTAACATTATTATGGGCTTCTGTTGAAATGAAGACAAAATATGCTGATAGACCATTTATGGCTATATCAATGGGGAAATTGGGAATGATCTCAAGATTAACAGGAGAAGTCTTTGGATCGGCATTAACCTTTGGTGCAGTTGGAAAAATTTCTGCACCAGGGCAAATCCATATAGAAGATCTGGAATTTATTATGAAAACTATTCATAAATCAATAAACTAATTATCATGGCCATACCAATAAGGTGTGGCTTTTATTTTTTATAGCAATTTTAATTTT
>CAZHLF010000137.1:0-6797 GCA_964532845.1 uncultured Tissierella sp. | reverse complement strand
TTATTTAAGTTAGACAGAGTAGGTAAAGAGCGTTAAGTGTTAAAGGATGGGAAGTAGCCTTTAAACGAAAGAAAAATCTGCGATTCTTTGCCGCGTCCGCTGGCCATTAAAGTTTCTCAATTCTTTAGTGAGGCAGATACTGTCAACTTAAAAGAAAGGAGAAATTAGGATGAAAAGTAAAAATGGTATAATGGATACCAGAACAATGGTTAAAGCTGGATTATTGACTGCTTTATCTATAGTCATGACAAGATTTATGTATTTTTTTGTTCCACTGGGAGGTTCTCAAACTCTAAGAATAAGCTTTGGTGAAGTACCGCTTATGATATCTGGATTATTATTTGGTCCAATCGTGGGAGGGGTTACAGGTGCTGCAGCTGACTTAATTGGCGTTCTAGTTAATTCACAAGGAGCATTTCATCCCGGCTTTACTCTAAGTTCAATATTATGGGGCTTAATTCCAGGATTATTTTATTTAATGTTTAGAAGAGCCACTAGCTATGAAAAAATCTATTCATTTAGAAATATTCTAATTGCAGTAGCTGTGACATTTATCGTTGTTTCATTAGGTTTAAATACTATTTGGCTGCAACAATTATATTCCACAGGTATAATAGCTTTATTGCCTGGTAGAATAATCAATGCATTGGTAAGCATACCACTTCAAAGTATCATTATTACAACATTATTTAAATATCTTAAGGTATTATTTAAGTCATAGGAGGATATATGAAGAAGGTTTTGGCTATAATGGGTAGTCCTAGAAGAAATAAAAATACTGAAAAATTACTCGATTTTCTTCTGGAAGGTATTAAAGAATTAGACTATGAGGTAAATAAGGTAATAATCAAAGATATAGAGATTCACGCTTGTACTGGTTGCGACCATTGTGGCAGGACTTCAAAATGTATATTTAATGATGGAATGGTTGATGTTTATGATAAAATTGATAATAGTGATTTAGTTATTTTTGCAGCTCCACTATATTTTAATTCCTTAAATGGAATTTCAAAAAATCTTGTGGATAGAATGCAAAGATACTGGTCAATCAAATATACCATAGGGGATAACTACAAGAGAAATCAAGATAGAAAAGGTATTTTCTTATCAGCTGGAGGCGCACCCTTTAGTCATAATCAATTTAATGGAACATTGCCAGTAATGGATTTTTTCTTCAAAGCTATTAACTGTCATTACCTCGGAAACTATTTTTTCTCAAACACTGATGAAAGAAATGTTCACCATAGTATCCATGTAAAGGACCAGCTATTCCAAATAGGGGAAAATATAGAAACTATTGATGATTTTTATTATCATATCTAAGAAATCATAATCTTTAAGGAATCCAATTTGCTGTTTGGAAATTATTTTTTTAAAGGTATAATGATATATATATAACTATGAGGGGGAATTAACATGAAAACACAATTACCAATAGCACTATCAAATAGACATATCCATCTTAGCCAAGAACATTTAGATGTTTTATTCGGAGAAGGATATGAACTAACTAAATTAAAGGACCTATCACAACCAGGACAATTTGCTTGTGAAGAAAAAGTTGATGTTATAGGACCTAAAAGATCATTAAACGGGGTAAGAATATTAGGACCTGTTAGAGGAGATACACAATTCGAAGTTTCAGTATCCGATGCTGTAACTCTAGGAGTTGCACCAATTATTAGAAACTCTGGAGATATTGCAAATACACCTGGAGCAAAATTAGTTGGACCTAAGGGTGAAGTAGAATTAAAAGACGGTATCATAGTTGCTGCTAGACATATCCATATGCATACTAGTGATGGAGAAGATTTTGGAGTAAAGGATAAAGACTTAGTTAGCATAAAGGTTAATGGACCTAGAGGTCTAGTATTTGATAATGTATTAGTTAGAGTAAATCCAGCTTATGCTTTAGAAATGCATGTAGATATTGAAGAGGGAAATGCAGCAGGCGTTAAAAATGGAGATTTGGTAGAACTAATTAAGTAGGAGGATACTATGAAGAGTATACCAAGTATGATAGATCACACGTTATTAAAGCCGGATGCTTCAAAGGACATGATTTTAAAACTTTGTCAGGAAGCAATGGATTATAATCTAGGACAAATATGCGTAAATCCATACCATATTTCATATTGCAAGGAACTGTTAAAGGATTCAGATGTTAAAATAGCTACTGTTGTTGGTTTTCCACTAGGAGCCAATACTAAAGAAGTAAAGGCCTTTGAGTCTAAAGAAGCAGTAAAAAATGGTGCCCATGAAATTGATATGGTTATAAACATTGGAGCTTTAAAGGATAAGGATTATGATATAGTTAGAGATGATATAAAGGAAGTAGTTAATGCTTCACATCCAAATGCTATAGTAAAGGTTATTATAGAGACCTGCCTTCTGACTGATGAAGAAAAGAAAATTGCTTGCAAGCTTTCGATGGAAGCTGGAGCAGATTTTGTAAAAACTTCTACAGGATTTTCTACAGGTGGAGCAACAGTAGAGGATGTTAAGCTTATGAAGTCAGTTGTTGGAGATATGTTAGAAATTAAAGCTTCTGGTGGCGTAAGAGACTTAGAATCAGCTAAGGCCATGATCCAGGCTGGAGCAACTAGATTAGGTACAAGTTCAGGTGTAAAAATAGTAGAAGAATTAAATAAATAATAAGTCTTTAAAGGGGTTTAACCCCTTTTTTTCTTTTTCTAGTATTATTTTAGTAAAATAGTGCAAAACTAGAATAATAGGAGGGAAGAGAATGAAAAAAATACTTTTTACTTTAATTGTATTATTAACTATCATAACGGGTTGCACAAATGATAAACTGCTAGAAAATACACAAAAACCATTGGCAATAACAACAGACGGTTCTGACAATGAGATTATAGAGAGGTCAGAAATGATTTCAGATGGGGTAGTTGAGCTTTATGGAATAGACGATGCAGCTTCAATAATATTAAATGATGAAGTTTTAATAGGTGTAAGAGTTGCATATGATGAAAAACTTAAGGAAGATACAATAAATTCCATAGAAAGTAGAGTAAAAACACTAGATGAAAATATTACGAAAGTTTACATCACAGATAAATCAAAGCAATTCAATGAGATAAACAATATCATTACAGAAATCTTACAAGGCGAAAGTTATGAAAATTTTATTGAGGATATAGATAATTTAAAGAATAGGATGAAATAAAAATAGCTTCAAAATAAGCTTATAGGAAGCTATTTTTGTTACTCATTGACGGAAAGTTCCATTAAAAAAAAGATTAAAATAGTAGGACTTTCCTATTCATAATAAGCCCCATTAATGGGGTTTTTCCTTTTGACTAGTGAAGAGATTAAGTAATTTTACTAAGGATTGTTAATGTTTATAATTATTTTGAATAAAATAATATAGAGTATGGAACAAGTGGGTATAGTAACTAAGTAAAGGAGGTAGAACATATTGTTAAAACCAAAAAGGATTGAAATCGGGAATGGTATATTTTTAAATTTAATTCAAACTGATAAATTTAAATCTAATTTACTAAGCTATTATTTTGTTAGACCATTAAATAGGGAAGAAGTTACAAAGAATGCAATGGTTCCACTAATATTAAAAAGAGGTACATCAAATTTTCCAGACAGCAGTGAAATCGAAAAGGAATTGGAAAATATGTATGGTGCAAATTATAGTAGCGCTATTAATAAAAGAGGAGAAAGACATGTTATCAGGTTTACAATGGAATGGGCTAGTGGTGAATACCTTTTGGATAATGAGCATGATCTAAAAGTGATAAATATGCTAAGAGAAATCATCTATAATCCTTATATAGAAGATAGTGCATTTAAGAAGGATTTTTTAGCCCAGGAAATAGAAAATCATAAAAATAGGATTGAAGGAAAAATTAATGATAAGAGGCAATATGCAGTAAATAGATGTATAGAGGAAATGTGTAAAAATGAAAGTTTTGCATTATATCAATTGGGTTACGTTGAGGACTTAAGGGATATAAATGAGAATAATCTGTATGAACACTATAAAAGGGTCCTCCATACAAGTATAATAGAGATTTTCTATGTAGGTAATTATGATGAAAATTTAGAAAAACACCTTGTAGATATTAATAGTATTCAAAGAGAAAATATTGTTGAAATCCCTAGAGAAAAAATAATTTCCACTGTTGCACAGAAAAAGATGATAAATGAGCAAATGGAAGTTAATCAAGGAAAACTGGTTATAGGCTATAGAACTGGAACTCCATTTGAAGATAAGCTATATGCCTCACTCTTAATAGCCAGTGATATCCTGGGTGGTGGACCTAATTCCATGCTATTTAAGAATGTAAGGGAAAAAGAAAGTTTGGCTTATTATATAGGTTCATCTATACTGAAATATAAATCATTAATGCTTATTGATAGTGGAATAGAGTTTATGAACTACAACAAAACTGTAGACATAATTAATCATCAGCTGGATAATTTAAAGAATGGAATGTTCAGTGATGATGATATAGAAATCTCTAAGAAATCAATAAAAACCTCTACGGAATCAATAAAGGACAGTTCTTTCCTTATTTCTGAGTTTTTCTTTAGCCAAATAATGTGTAAGGATATTAGATCCTTAGAAGAAATTCTAGAAGAATTTAATAAAGTAACTAGAGAAGATATAATAAAAGCAGCTAAGAAGATTAATATAGATACTATATACTTTATGACCGGGAAAAATAACATGGAGGGTAAACATTGAAAACTATAGTAAATGAAAGAATAAAAGAAAAAATACTATATAAAGAACTGGAAAGTGGTCTGAAGGTATTCTTTATGCCTAAAAGTGGCTTTACTAAAAAATATGCTATGTTTTCAACCAATTATGGCTCAATAGATAATAATTTCATTCCAATAGGGGAAATGGAACCTATATTGGTACCAGAAGGTATAGCTCATTTTCTAGAGCATAAGTTATTTGAAGAGGAAGAGGCAAATATTTTCGATAGGTTTTCTATGCTAGGTGCCAATGTGAATGCCTATACTAACTTTAATCAAACATCATATCTATTTTATACCACTGATAATTTTTATGAGAGTCTGGAACTCTTAATAAAATTTGTACAGTCTCCTTATCTAACAGATGAAAATGTAGAGAAAGAAAAAGGTATAATTGAACAGGAGATAAGGATGTATGAAGATAATCCTAAATGGAAGGTGTTTTTTAACTGTCTAAAGGCAATGTATATAAAACACCCTGTAAAGATAGATATAGCCGGAACGGTGGAAAGTATAAATACCATTACAAAGGAACTTTTATATAAATCCTATAATACATTCTATAATCCTAAAAATATGGTGCTTTTTATCATAGGTGATTTATCCTTTGATGAAATTTTAAGAGTCGTTGAAGATTCAGAAAAGAAGGATATTAAAAGTAATGATAACTTATTGAGAATCATTGAAGAAGAACCAAAAGAAGTTAATCAAAAGTATATTGAAGAGACTATGTCTGTAAATATTCCTTTATTCTATATCGGTTTCAAAGATAATGAACTAGGATTAGTAGGAAAGGATGCAGTCAAGAAGGATATAATAACAAATATGATATTAGATTTACTTTTTACTCCAAGTGCGAAATTTTACACTGACCTATACAATGAGGGGGTAGTAGATCAGTCTTTTGGTGCTTATTTTACAGGGAAGAAAACCTATGGCCACTCTCTAATAGTTGGGCAGTCAAATGAACCTAAGTTAGTTAAGGAAAGAATTGAAGATATGATTAAGCTTCCTGTAGAAGAAATTCTATTAGAGGAAAATTTCTTAAGGCTTAAAAAGAAAAACTTAGGACAATTTATAATGGGATTTAACTCAGAAGAGTTTATCGTCAATAACTTTATTGATTTGTACTTTGATGATTTTAATCTTCTAGATTATTTGGACGTTCTGGAGAGTATACAGTTTAGTGATTTAATTGAGAGATTTAAAAACCACTTTATACCTGATAATATGGTGATGTCAATAATTAAATCCTCAAATGATTAAAGCCATTTGGTATACTATTGAAATAGAAAGGTGGTAATATAATGGATCCAGTCGCATTTAAGCTATTTGGCTTAGAAGTCAGATGGTATGGAATATTAATAGCCTTAGGGGTTGTTATAGGTACAGTACTAGCATTAAGAGAAGCAAAGAGAAGAGGTCTAAATGAAGATACACTATTGGATTTCCTTTTGTTTGCTATCCCTGGGGCTATAGTAGGTGCTAGGATATATTATGTAGTCTTCTCTTGGGATTTTTATAAAAACAATCCTTCAGAAATACTAAATCTTCGTGGGGGAGGATTAGCTATACATGGAGCTGTCATTGGAGGAGTAATAATTGCAATAATTTTCTCAAAGATAAGAAAAATCAATTTTTGGGTTATTGCAGATATTGTTGCACCAAGCTTGATTCTTGGACAGGCAATTGGCAGATGGGGAAATTTTGCTAATCAAGAAGCACATGGTGGACCCACAAATCTCCCATGGGGAATATTAATAGATGGGGTTAAGGTGCATCCAACTTTTCTATATGAATCTATTTGGAATTTCTTCGTCTTTTTATTCCTAATGTGGTATAGAAAGAGAGCAAAGGCAGAAGGAGAAGTATTCCTTCTCTATATAATTTTATATTCATTAGCTCGTGGACTAATAGAAGGGTTAAGAACTGATAGCTTGATGTGGGGTCAATTTAGAGTAGCACAACTTATTAGTGCAGCAACTATTATTGTAGGGATAATGGTGTTTTATATAATTAGAAAAAAGCATAGAAGCATATAACGAGGTGTATATATCCCC
>CAZHLF010000136.1:0-6880 GCA_964532845.1 uncultured Tissierella sp. | reverse complement strand
ATATGGTACATAGGCCTGATAGGCTGGTGGATATTCTGTGCAGTATGAGAGAATATAAGATTGAACCAAAATACATAAGATTTGTGCAGCCAAAAAAGGATAAAAAACCAAATCTACTATTAATAGAGGGATTAAAGGGTGGAAAGAAGGACCTAAAATTCCACGAGCCCCTAATTGTATATAATGAAGATGGAAGCTATACAGAAGAGATTTATAGAATATATAATGGCAGTGAACAACTAACAGTGAACATAAGCAGATTACCAAAATAGTGCATTTCTATTTTGTGTAAGTCGCTTAGTATGTTTATCTAGTGAACAACAGAAAAAGAGTAACTTGCAGTAGAGACTATCACTTTGAGATTCTGCCATTGGGGGCAGACCCTGGTGGCGGTCATTCAGAACGCAGTGAAGAATCTCGGGTATAGACCCTAAAGATTGACTATAATAAACTATTCACTATTCACTCTTAGTTATTCACTAAAACGGAGGTGACTTTATGGAATATGGAAAATTATATATATGCCCAACCCCAATTGGGAATCTGGAGGACATTACCTTAAGGACTATAAGGATACTCCAAGAGGTGGATTTAATTGCATGTGAGGATACAAGACATAGCTTAAGGCTACTGAATCATTATGAAATAAAAAAACCTCTCACAAGCTATCATGAGCACAATATAAAGGAAAAAGGGCCAGAACTTATTCAAAAGCTGATTAATGGACAAAATATCGCTGTAATTTCAGATGCGGGAATGCCTGGTATTTCAGATCCTGGACAAGACATAATAAGACTAGCTATTGAATACCATATTGATGTGGTAGTACTTCCAGGACCTACAGCATCTATAACAGCCCTTGTTGCAAGTGGACTTCCAACAGAAAGGTTTGTATTTGAAGGATTTCTCTCATCTAAGAAAAGAGATAGGGTAAAGGCCTTGGAAGAACTTATTAAAGAAAAAAGGACTATAATATTCTACGAAGCACCCCATAGAGTAAAGGATACATTATCTGATATGCTCTCAACCCTTGGAAATAGAAATATGGCCATAGGAAGAGAATTAACAAAGCATTATGAAGAGATATTTAGAGGTGATTTTGAGGGGGCATTAAAAAGGTTTTCTGAAGGTGAAATTAAAGGTGAGTTTGTAATAGTAGTTGAAGGAAATAAAGTAGAAGAAGTAATCAATATAGATATTTTGAAGGAATTATCAAAATACATCCAAGAGGGTTATTCCAAGAAAGAATCTGTTAAGAAGGTTTCTGAAGAGTTCAAACTGCCAAAAAATGAGGTTTATCAGGAAAGCCTTAAGTTAGATAAAAATTAAGAAAACATTCTAAAATTTTTAGAATGTTTTCTTAACAAACTATTTATTTGCTAGTTCTTCTCTGCAAGCAGGACAAATATTTTTGTTTCTAAATTGTGTAACCCCTTTAGCTTGTCCACAGAATATGCAAGCTGGTGCATATTTTTTAAGGATTATTTGGTCTTCGTCAACGAAGATCTCTAGAGCATCCTTAATATCTATGTCAAGATTTCTCCTTAACTCTATTGGTATTACAACTCTGCCTAAATTATCTACCTTTCTTACAATGCCTGTAGATTTCATCTGTTGTTCCTCCTAAAATTTGTAGTGTGATCATTAGTGTAAAGCTAGTTGTTAACATAATTATACCATATTGACAAAATAAGTCAATAATTGGTGAAATATCTATAAAGGTGATTAGAGTGTATAGAATAAATGATGAACTAAAAAATAGAATATCTGAATTAAGTGATTTGTTAACTAAAAGATCTCAGAATATATATATTAAGGATAAAAGTATACTTATAGATTTTATTCAGAAAAATATTGGAGATATTAAGAGGATGGAAAAGCTTAAAAAGGACAAGCTAGAAGCTTTTCATAAAAAAGGAGGCCTTGTTGGTGTTGATGGTTCCAACAATCGTAAAGGGGGAGCCTTTCCTCATTATATTGAAGTATTTCAAGGTCTTGCAAAATCTACAGCCAATAGAAATGAACCTATTTTTAGAACAGATATCTATACTCCTTTAATTTCAGATCATGATGAAGGTCCACTGGAAGAAATGGAGAAAATAGTTGAAGACAAGAAAAATATAAAGCTGGCTACAATTGAAGTAGAAGTAGCCCTTGAAAGTATAGATACGCTGAAGCCCCACGCCATTATGATGGATGGAGGACTTATCAGATACAATATATATGCAGGAGAAAAATGGCAGGAATTAAGAGAGATTTGTGAAGAGAAGAATATTATATTATTTGGGGTAATAAAGGATATAAAAACCTCCATTATTGGAGATATGATGATGGAAGTAGATGATGAAATTAAGGATAGTTTCTTTGACAGGGAAATGCTCTTTGGGGTCTTAAATTATGGGGAAATGATACTTATTAAGGATTCTGCCAACAAGAAGGAGCCTAAAGGTTATGCTTCGGCCTTTTTAAGGTCATCATTGATGCCCTCAGTTGTAGGGATGGACATTATAGATAGCCAAAGAGAATACTTGGAGGATATGGCAAACCTGGTTTATACATTAACGCCTGAAAACAGCAGAGGAGTCCCTCTTTGGCTGGACATAATAGACAAAGAAGTAAAAATCTCTGATGATATAATGAAGGGACTACTGGAGAATTACATGGACAGAGGAATCTATGAAAGATTCTTCGCAACGGAGAGGGAGAAGAGAAACTAGGTAAGAACTAAGAGGTAAGAACTAAGAGGTAAGGTTATTTAATCTTTCTTTTAGGTTTAAGTTCTTCACTCTTAGTTCTTCGTTCTTAACTATAATAGAACGGAGTGATATTATTATGAAAGTAGTTGGCATTACTACACAGCAGGAATTCTTTGTTGGTTCTAAGGAGAGGAACTTTAGGATTAATGAGTTTTTAATGATTGAAGATAAATATCAAGGAGATTTGCTGGGAGAGGTTGTAGAGGCTAAGACCTATAACAGATACATCCCTTTAAACATCTATGGAGATTTTGTAGATAATAGCGTATTGGAATCTTTAAAGGCCCTAGGTTATGATGTTGATGAGGATACTATCTACATATCAAAGGTAAGGCTATTAAACGAGGCTCTTTATCCTGTACAAACCGGTTCTGATGCCAGGCTTCCAAAGTTTCACGAAGTAAAAAACTTAATGATTCATACTAAAAAGGAAGATGGATTAGTGCTTGGAGTCATTAGAAATACTAATGATATGGCAGAGGAAATGGATGATGAGTTCAAGAACATATTATTCACTTTTGAAGAAGGAGCTCTCCTTCCACAAAAGGAGTTGCCATATATATTCCACATTAGATCTATGCATCAATATCCTCATATAGGAGTATTTGGTGGTTCTGGATCTGGTAAGTCCTTTGGTCTAAGGGTTTTATTGGAGGAGATTATGGTACAGTCTATTCCAACTATTGTACTTGACCCTCACTATGAGATGGATTTTGGGGAAAAGGCTTATGAAAACAATTACGAGTTTAAGGATAAATTTAAGTGTTTACAGATTGGCACTCATGTAGGAGTAAAGTTTGAGGATATAAATGCTCAGGATCTAAAAAATCTATTGGATGCGGCTGGAAGACTTACAGACTCCATGAGTAATGTAGTAGATGTATTGTTTAAAAGAAGGGATTCCTACCATAGTTTTTCAGACAGACTAAAGATGCTGGCTGAAGCACAGGAAGAGGGTTCAATATCTAAAATTGAAGCTAGAATTGATAATGCAAAGGATGAAAATGAAAGAAGGGCATGGATTGAAAGAAAAGAGCTTTATGAATCTTACGATAAGGCCTGCCCATATTCTTCTGTAAGAGGAATTGCTTGGAGACTTGGACGATTGGGAAATGATGGTGTATTTTCAAAGGATATTAGGGAGATTGAAGATGGTCTTCAAAATGGAAAGCTAATTGTAATTCAGGGAAATACTAGAATACTACAGGTATTTTCCACCTATCTATTAAATAATTTATATCATAAAAGACGTGAATATAAGGATGCACAATATAAAAGAGTCCAGGCTGATTACTATCCACCTTTTATTGTAGTTACAGATGAAGCCCATAATTTTGCTCCAAAGGGATATGATTCACCTTCTAAATCAATACTTAAGGAAATATCTCAAGAGGGTAGAAAGTACGGAGTGTTTTTAATCCTAGCCACTCAAAGACCTACTCTTTTGGATGAGACTATAACAGCGCAGCTTAATACAAAATTTATATATAGAACCGTAAGAGCATCTGATATTCAGACTATTAAGGAGGAAACCGACCTTACTGTAGAGGAATCTAGGAGGCTTCCTTACTTAAGAACAGGAGATGTATTTATTTCCTCAGCTGCAATGGGAAGGACAATTTATGCAAGGATAAGAGCAGCTTATTCAACAAGTCCCCACACAGAAAATCCATTTGATGAATTGAAGTCAAGGATTAAAGAGGAAGACGATAAATTCTTCAATATTATAATTAACAAACTTCCAATAAATGAATCTGAATTGGTTCATATAATTATGGATTTGGAAAAGGAGAATAAGCTGAGTTACACTGTAAATTCCTTGGAAGAAAAGCTAATACAAATGGTTGAAAAGGGATATATAAGTAAGGAAGAAACAATTTTTGGGTATAGATATAGAAGAAATTAAACTTCTAATCTATACCCTTTTTTTATAGATACAGTCTAACCAAATCTATGAGAGCGAAAGCGAGCAAATAGATTTGTGTTAAAGACAGTTCAAATACAGTCTAACCAAATCTTCAAGTCTAATAAGGAGCAAGAAGATTTGAGTATCACACTGCCTTGGTGTATTTTCTCGAAGGCTGTATTTAAATGGTTTTTACCAACATTTTGTTTGACTTTAGTAGTATAATATAATATAGTACATTTAACAAAAAATTGAGACAATTGGGGGGAGTTTTTTGGAAAATAACATTACGGAATTTAAATATATTGATTATGGAGAGATGGATTCATTTTTATTCCATGAAGGGACCTTTTATAAATCCTATGAATTCTTAGGCGCTCACTACATAGAAGGCGAAGGATATCGGTTTGTAGTATGGGCACCACGAGCTAAGGAGGTATATGTTACAGGAGATTTTAATAACTGGAATGAAGCAAATCTTCCTATGAGAAGAATAGGAGAAAGTGGTCTTTGGAACATAGTTTTACCAAATGTAGAACAGTACCAGTGCTATAAATACAGAATTATCTCCTTTGAAGGAGAAGTCTTGTATAAGGCAGACCCATATGCATTTCATGCTGAAGAACGTCCAAAAACAGCATCAAAATTATATGATATTAAAGGCTTTGAATGGAGTGATGATTATTGGCAAAATAACAAGGAAGATGACCAATACAATCAACCTCTGAGCATTTATGAATTAAACCTTTATTCCTGGAAGAGAAAAGAAAATGGAGATCTTTATTCCTATAGAGAACTTGCAGATGAGTTGATACCATATGTTAAAAAATTAGGATATACCCATATTGAATTGATGCCAATTATGGAGCATCCCTTTGATGGCTCCTGGGGATATCAGTTGACCGGATATTTTGCACCTACAAGTCGCTATGGAACTCCAAAGGATTTTATGTATTTTATTAATGAATGTCATAAGAAAAACCTGGGAGTAATCTTAGACTGGGTACCTGTTCACTTTTGTAAGGATGCTCATGGTCTTGCAAGATTCGATGGAACATATTGCTTTGAATCCTCAGACTATATTAAAGCTGAAAATAATCAGTGGGGTACATTAAACTTCGATTATACAAAACCTGAGGTACAAAGCTTTTTAATCTCAAATGCTCTTTATTGGCATGAATATTATCATATTGATGGACTTAGAATAGATGCCGTAGCCTACATGCTTTATCTTGACTTTACTGGAAATGATATAAAGAATGAATATGGTGGCAGAGAAAATATTCCGGCAATTGAGTTTTTAAGAAAGTTAAATAAAACCGTTTTTGAATACTACCCTCAGACTATGATGATGGCAGAGGAATCCACTGCCTGGCCACTAGTTACCCATCCAATCCACGAAGGTGGACTTGGCTTTAATTACAAATGGAATATGGGATGGATGAATGACATATTAGAATATATGGAAATGGATCCAATTTACAGAAAGGACCATCAAAGTGCTCTAACCTTTACAATGACTTATGCATTCTCGGAAAATTACGTATTGCCATTTAGTCATGACGAAGTAGTTCACGGTAAAAAGTCATTACTTGACAAAATGCCAGGAAGCTACGAAGAGAAGTTTTCATCTTTACGATTATTGTATTTATATATGTACGCACACCCAGGAAAAAAGCTACTATTTATGGGTGGTGAATTTGGACAATTTATTGAATGGAATGAACACCAAGGACTTGACTGGCATCTCATGGAATATGAAAAGCATCATAAAATAAGTGAATTTGTCATAGAATTAAATAAGCTATATAAACAGGAACCATGTCTATACTCTGTAGATAATTCCTATGATGGGTTTAACTGGATAGAGCATGAAAACAATCAGGAAAGCATTATCGCCTTTGAGAGGATTGACCAAGATGGGGACAAGGTTATAGCTGTATTTAATTTCACTCCCGTAGATAGACATTCTTATCCCATAGGAGTAGACCATTCTGGTAGATACAAAACTCTATTAAATAGTGACCATATAAGATTTGGGGGAAGAACTCAAAAGGTTAAGACTTATAAAGCAGAAGATGAAAAGATACATGGAAGAAATCATGCCATTAGAGTGGACATACCTGGTTTATCAGGTTTAATATTAAAACTTAAAGCTTAACTAATAGATAGTTGCAAAATGTAATTTTAAAGATATCCACAAATAACAAAAGAAGAA
>CAZHLF010000135.1:0-6941 GCA_964532845.1 uncultured Tissierella sp. | reverse complement strand
CTAAGAAGCTTGACGGGGTGGTTGAGGCAAATGTCAATTTAGCTACAGAAAAACTTAGTATAAGTTTTGATGAAGAAAGACTTAAGGTAGAGGATATTCAGGCAGCTGTTGAAAAAGCAGGATATAAAGCCCTATCAACTACAGTAAGTACAACCATGTCTATAGAAGGAATGACATGTGCATCCTGTTCTAAAGCTGTGGAAAGAGTAACAAGAAAACTGGATGGTGTAGTAGAAGCAAATGTAAATCTAGCTACAGAGAAATTATTTATAAGTTATGAGCCTTCGATATTAAGACTATCTGATATAAAAAATGCAGTGGAGAAGGCTGGATACAAGGCAATTGAAGAAGAAACATCAATAGATTCTGATAAGGAAAAAAAAGAAAAGGAAATTAGGACACTTTGGATTAAGTTCTTAATATCTGCAATTTTTACCCTTCCACTTTTATATATATCCATGGGACATATGCTGGGAGCACCTCTGCCAGATATTATTGCTCCACATCATAATTCTTTAAACTTTGCTCTTACTCAAGTATTCTTAACAATTCCTGTTGTAATTGCAGGTAACAAGTATTATTCTATTGGATTTAAGACCTTGTTTAAAGGTAGTCCAAATATGGATTCATTAATTGCCATAGGAACAGGAGCAGCAGTTATATATGGTATATTTGCTACAATTAAGATAATGGGTGGAGAGCATGATTACGCAATGGATCTATATTTTGAGTCCGCAGCAGTAATTATAACATTGATTACATTAGGAAAGTATTTAGAGGCAGTTTCAAAAGGAAAGACATCAGAAGCTATTAAAAAACTTATGGGTCTCCAACCAAAGACTGCAATTATCCTCCAGGATGGGGTTGAAAGAGAAATCTCCATTGATGAGGTTCAGGTTGGGGATATAATTCTGGTTAAACCAGGAGAAAAAATGCCTGTAGATGGTGTAGTTGTAGATGGTATTACATCAGTTGATGAATCGATGCTTACAGGTGAAAGTATACCAGTTGAAAAGCATGTAGGAGACTTAGTCATTGGTGCAAGTATCAATAAAAATGGTTCCATTAAGTACAAAGCTACAAAGGTAGGAAAGGATACAGCACTGGCCCAAATTATCAAGCTAGTTGAAGACGCTCAAGGATCTAAGGCGCCAATAGCAAAACTTGCCGATGTAATATCAGGTTATTTTGTTCCAATTGTAATTGTCCTTTCAATAGTTGCAGGATTATTCTGGTACTTTATAGGTGGAGAATCATCTACTTTTGCCTTGACTATATTTATCGCAGTTCTTGTAATAGCATGTCCATGTGCTCTTGGTCTTGCAACACCTACAGCTATAATGGTTGGAACTGGTAAGGGTGCTGAAAATGGGGTATTAATTAAAAGTGGTGGGGCATTGGAAACTGCTCACCAAGTTAAGACTATAGTATTTGACAAAACAGGAACAATTACAGAAGGAAAACCAAAGGTAACAGATATAATAGTAGCCAATGGGATAAGTGAAGAAGAACTTCTCCTTCTTACAGCATCAGCTGAAAAGGGCTCTGAACACCCATTAGGAGAGGCAATAGTAAGGGCTGCGGAAGAAAAAGGTCTTCTATTTATGAATAATGAATACTTTAAGGCAATTCCTGGACATGGAATTGAAGTAGTTATTGAAGGGAAAACTATTCTAGCAGGAAATAGAAAGTTGATGACTGAAAGAAATATCCTCTTGGATAAGTTGGAATCTTCATCAGATAGGCTAGCTGAAGAAGGAAAGACTCCAATGTATGTAGCCATAGATGAAAAGATTGCAGGTATCATTGCAGTAGCAGATACAGTTAAAGAAAACAGCAAAAGAGCAATAGAAGTTCTTCATAACATGGGAATCAAGGTAGCTATGATAACAGGAGACAATAGAAGAACTGCAGAAGCAATAGCAAAGCAAGTTAATATAGATATAGTTTTGGCTGAAGTATTGCCAGAAGATAAGGCTAATGAAGTTAAGAAACTTCAGGAAGAAGGTCATAAGGTAGCTATGGTAGGAGATGGTATCAATGATGCTCCAGCTTTGGCTCAGGCTGATGTAGGAATCGCAATTGGTTCAGGTACAGACGTTGCCATGGAATCAGCAGATATAGTATTGATGAGAAGTGACCTTATGGATGTTCCTACTGCAATTCAGCTTAGTAAGGCAACTATAAAGAACATTAAGCAAAATCTGTTCTGGGCATTTGGATACAATACTTTAGGAATTCCAGTAGCTATGGGAGTCTTGCACTTATTTGGCGGACCATTATTAAATCCTATGATAGCAGGAGCCGCAATGAGCTTAAGTTCAGTATCGGTATTAACAAATGCACTGAGATTAAAGAAGTTTAAGCCAGCAAATTAAAAATAAAATTATGAGGGGAGAAATAAAAATGAAGAAAAGAGTATTAATAGAAGGTATGAGCTGTGGACATTGTGCACATCATGTAGAAGAGGCATTAAAAGAGCTAAATGGTGTTTCCAATGTAGAAGTGAAATTAGGGGAAAAACAAGCTCTAATAGATGCAGAAGAATCAGTAACAGAAGCTCAAATAAAAGCAGCAATAGATGAAGCAGGTTATGAAGTAGTTGGAGTTGAATTAGTCTAATGAAAAACATGGTAAAAAGATGGTTGCAAAGACTTGAGGAAGAAAACAAGAAAAGCTTTGGCTCAGAGCCTTTGGATTGCTGCAAAATAGGTAGGGATGAAGCGCCTAAAAAAGCAGTGAGAATGACTTCTGATAGACCATCAGAGAAAAGATAAATTAGCATTTATTTTAGATAAAAACATTGAGTAATGCATTGGCAAACTCAATGTTTTTGTTGTTTTTTTATTACTAATAGGAGAGTTCTACTCTTGTTATTTTCAATTGAAGAACTATCCGTAAATGATAACAAAAAAAGCCACCTTAACGTTTTTTTGAAGCTTTTTTTACATAACTTTACAGAACAATAGTTGAAACTATGGTATAATGGATGAAAATAGATAGGATTGTGTTATTGGAATAATACTTAAAGGAGAGAATAGAATGCATACAGTATATATAACTGGACATAAGAATCCAGATTCTGACTCTATATGTGCAGCTCTTGCATATGCTGAATTTAAAAATGGTTCAGGAGATGTTGAAGCAATTCCTGTTAGGCTTGGGAATGTAAACCAGGAAACCAAGTTTATATTGGACTATTTTGGTGTAGAAGCTCCAATGCTAATAGATACCCTAAGACAAAGTGTTGAAGATTTAAATTTTGATAAGATAGCACCTATAAGCTCCGATATCAGTCTTAGAATGGCATTAAATATAATGAAGAAAAATAATGTAAACAGTCTTCCGGTAGTAGATGAAAATGAAAAGTTAATTGGTATTGTTACTGTTTCTGATATTATTCAAAATTATATAGATGTCTGGGACAATACTATTCTTGGAAAAGCAGATACGTCAATTGATAATATTATAGATACCTTATCAGCAACGCCAATTCATATACCAAGTAAGAGACCTGAAATTGATGGTATAAGTATTTTTGCCCAGGATTTAGAGAGCATTAAAAATAACACCTATGAAAATGACATTGTTATATGTGGAAACAGAAGAGAACTACAGGAGTTTGCCATAAATAGCAAGGTATCAATCCTTATTATAACAGGTAATGGTAAGGTAGAAGATAGTTTAGTAAAAATGGCAGAGGAAAGTGATGTAACAATACTTTCTACTCCAAATGATACATTTACTACATCAAGGCTAATAACCCAAAGTGTACCTGTTAATCATACCATGAGTAAGGATGATTTGGTCTTTTTTAGAATGGATGACTTAGTGGATGATGTAAGGCTATTAATGGGACAATCAAGATACAGAAGTTACCCTGTAGTTGATCTGGAAAAGAGGGTAGTTGGACTTATCTCCAGATATCACCTTATTTCCAGCAATAAAAAGAAAGTAATCCTAGTTGACCATAATGAAAGAAGTCAGTCTGTAGATGGCTTAGAAGAGTCTGAAATACTTGAAATCATTGACCACCACAGAGTCGCAGATGTTTTTACAGGAAACCCTGTATACTTTAGAAATGAACCTGTTGGAAGTACATCAACAATTGTTGCTTCAATTTACTTTGAGAATGGTAGAAGGCCATCTAAAAAAATAGCAGGAATATTGGCAGCAGCTATTATATCCGACACATTGTTACTAAAATCACCAACTTCTACAAATACCGACAAGATGATGCTGGAAAGACTGGCAAGGATTGCAGATATAGATGTTGGGAAGTTTGCTAATGAAATGTTCAAGGCCGGCACATCATTAGTAGGAAGAACTCCAGAGGAACTATTGAGTCAAGACTTAAAGACATTTACAATAAAGGATGAAAAGGTTGCAATAGCTCAGGTTTACACCATGGATCCAGAAAGTTTAGTTGATATGAAGGATGATCTATTAAGAAAGATGGAAATAAGATTAAGGGAGTTCGGATATTCACTATTCCTATTGTTACTGACAGATATATTCAACGAATCCTCAGAAATAATAGTAGTAGGTGAGCATAATGGTCTAGTTGCAAAGGCTTTTGGTAAAACTCTAGAGAACAACTCCTTTAACGCACCGGGTGTATTATCAAGAAAGAAACAAGTAGTACCACCATTAACAAACATGCTTTCAAATATACAATAAGCATTGGGTAAGCATTGGGGACGGTTCTTTTTGCACAAAAACAAGGATATCTAGATGATACCCTTGTTTTTTTCTAGTAGATAAGTGTAAGATTAAAACAAGAATGTTTTGCTAATCTCTACGTATATATTAATATCAAAGTGAAGTTGTCCTACTTATCTTCAAGCACCTTGTTACAATGGTGTGAATCAAATATTATCCTATGGCTTCGGATACTTTACTATTGATATTCTATTGAAAACGTTTTAGAATAGTTTGTGAAATAACAAATTAAGGGAGGCTGAACCGGATTGAAAAAGTTTTTAGTATTATCAATAGCCCTTGCTATGGTTTTAAGTATGGTTGCATGTACAAAACCAGCTGAGCCTGAAGCACCAGCTAGTTCAACAGCACCTGAAACATTGACCGGAGTAGGATTAGGATTTGGTGGAGAAATTAAAGTTACTGTTACAAGAGAAGGGGACAAGATTACAGCAGTTGTTGCAGAGGGACCTAATGAAACTCCAGGAATGGGAACACCTGCACTAGAACAATTGCCATTAAAAATAGTTGAAGCTAATTCAACAGATGTTGAAGTGATCTCAGGAGCTACTGTTACAAGTGAAGGAATCATCTATGCAGTAAACAATGCACTTGATCCAGTTAAGTATCCAGCTCCAGTAGCTGAAGTTAAGGATGAAAAGCCACCTGTAGAAGCAAGTGCTGCTGAAGTTTTCCAAGGCTTTGGATTATCCAATATGGGACGTAAAGGACCAGGAAAAGATGACAAGGAAGTACAGGTTTGGAGTACAAATCAAGTGTTTGCAAATGTATTATTTGATGGAGAAGGTAAAATTATCACAATGTACTTAGATCAATTAGAGGTTGCAACTCCAAACTATGATGGAGATGGAATGCCTCATTTCACTGGATTCCCAGGACAAAGCTATAACTTCGATGAAAACCATGATGAAAAGGTTGATAGCGTATTAGAGCAAACAGAAGAAAATTTCTTTGCTGAAATCCAAGGTTGGAAAACTAAGAAACAACGTGGAGACGCATATAGAATGGGAACTGGTACCTGGACTCAGCAAGCAGAAAAGTTTGAAGAGTTATTTACAGGTATGACTGTTAAAGAGGTTGAAGACTGGTTTACAAAATATGCTTCAGATTTAAATGGAAGACCACTTAAAGATGGAAGTGAAAAACCAGAAGACAAAACAAAATATGATGCTTTATCAGATGATGAAAAAGCAATGCTTGCAGATGTTACATCAGCAGCTACTATGAGCTTAAAAGATGGGCATGGTGATATAATAGCAGCTATTAAAAATGCTTTTGAATCAAGAGTTCCACTAGATATTAAAGCAGCTTCTGCACAAGGTTTTGGATTAGTAAATAGTCCTCGTAAAGGACCTGGTAAGGACGATACTGACACTCAAGTTTGGAGTTTAAATCAAGTATTTGCTAATACATTATTTGATGCGGATGGTAAAATTGTTGCAATATATATTGACCAATTAGAAGTAGCTACACCAAATTATGATGGAGATGGAATGCCTCACTTCAGTGGTTTCCCTGGTCAAGGCGGATATAACTATGATGAAAATCATGATGAAAAGGTAGATGGAAAGACTGAAGATACTGAAGAAAACTTCTTTGCAGAAATAGAAGGCTGGAAGACAAAGAGACAACGTGGAGACGCATATAGAATGGGTACTGGTACTTGGTCTGAGCAAGCTGATAAATTCCAAGAGATATTTGTCGGTAAGACTGTAGCTGAAGTAGAAGAATGGTTTGCAAAATATACTTCAGATTTAAATGGAAGACCACTTAAGGATGGCAGTGATAAGCCAGAAGATAAAGCAAAATATGATGCATTATCAGATGACGAAAAAGCAATGCTAGCTGATGTTACATCATCTGCAACTATGAGCTTAAAAGATAGCCATGGTGATCTCATAGCAGCAATTAAAGCATCCTTCGAGAATAAAGTAGATATAGTTTTAACAGTTAAATAGACTAAGGACATAAATTTGTCAAAAATAAGGATATCCAGGTGATATCCTTATTTTTATGCAAAAAGAACCGTCCCCAATACTTAAATATTTTTATTGTACATATAGCTATAATAATATATAATTAACAGTGTTAATAATTAATACTGTTAATTAATGGAGGGAATATGGAAAAATTAGAGTTGATGAATGAACTGGTGACATCTCTTGAGAAGGTATATTTTATGGAGGCTTTTACTCATTTAACAGAGTTTCTTCAAGGAG
>CAZHLF010000134.1:0-6949 GCA_964532845.1 uncultured Tissierella sp. | reverse complement strand
AGTTGTATTTCCAGACTTTAAAAATCCCCCAGTAGATGAAAGTTTTGTTGTTCTTATTTTCTCAGCCAGCAAGGACTTCATAACTTTTGATGAGAATTCATCTTGAATAATTGCTATGGCCAACTTCATATAATCTCCCCCTATACCCTTACATGTTTATCAACATCCAGCACAAATACGGTTGCTCCTCCAACCTTTACCTCCAATGGATATGGAATATAGGTATCTCCAGGCATGGTTACTGTCAATAAGGATGTTGTAATTTCCCTAGTTTTGCAATTGTCCTCGATAAGTTTAATTACATCTTCAACATGCTCATCATCAATACCAATTAATAAAGTTGTATTCCCCGACTTTAGAAAGCCACCTGTAGACGCTAGTTTAGTTACCCTATAATCCTTGTCCGTTAAGTCTTCTACCAAACTAGGTGCATCTTGATCTTGTACTATTGCAACAATTAGTTTCATACTCCATCCTCCTTTAAATCAGTATTTTTTCTATTTCTGTGATGGCCTGTTCCAAAACTTCTTCAACAGACTTTGTAGCATCTATTACAACGATGTTTTTAGGGTATTTTTTAAGTAATTCCATATATCCATCATAAACCTTTGTATGGAATACATCCCCTTCTTGTTCAAGCCTATCTCCACCGGTTGTAGTCTTTCTTTCCAAGGTAATCCTCGGATCTATATAAAAGAACAATACCAAATCTGGATAAACCCCTTTTAAACCAAAGTCATTTATTATTTTTACATTTTCTACACCCAGGCCTCTTCCTACCCCCTGGTAGGCAAGGCTAGATAAGAGAAATCTATCGCTAATTACTATTTTACCCATCTCTAAAGCCGGTAAAATCTTTTCATGAACATGTTGACTACGAGCCGCTGCATAGAGAAGAGCTTCCGTTTCAGCCCCCATATTGGTATTGTTGTTATCCAATATAATCCCTCGTATTTTCTCACCTATGGTGGTTCCTCCAGGCTCTCTAGTCACTATAATATCTATGCCTTTTTCTTTCATGTATTCATTTATAAGATTGATTATAGTTGATTTACCAGAACCATCAGGTCCTTCTAATGTGATGAATTTGCCTTGCAATCAAAACAGCTCCTTTATTCTACTACTACTACACTATCTTTATTATATCCCATTAAACCAACAATTTCCAGCCCGTTTTCCATTAGGAAGAGGATATGCTCATATATTTCCTTGGTAAACTCTTCTCCTGGTGCTATAAGTGGAATTCCAGGTGGATAAGGGATAATTGGTGCTGCTGCCAGTCTACCAATAGCATCCTTTAAAAGAACCTGCTCTTTCTTTCCAAAATATGCATCTGCTGGAGTTATAACTATCTTTGGATCAGGCATTTTTACATTTACATAATCTATTTGCTCATGACCTGCTTTACTAGCTAAATCCTCAATAGCTGCTACTAATTTTTCATAATCCTCTTCTTCATTCATCAGAGTACAGAAGATTAATGCATAATAATAATCCGCCATTTCAAGTCTTATATTATATTCTGTTTTAAGTCTCTTCTTAATTTGAGAACCACTAATTCCATCTATGCTAATAAGAATCTTGGTAACATCCTTGTCAATTATAGTTTTATCTGTAGGGTCTCCTGTAAATACCTCAACTCTAGGTATAGCATTTAATCGCTGGATAACTTCTTTACACTTTTCTATATTCCAGTCAAGCTTTCTCTTTCCTTCTTCGCTATCCATATAAGCACATGCAGCCTCATTGGAAAGGGTAAAAATATAAGATGGGCTTGTGGATGTATAAAGCTGATACCTGTCCCTAAGCTTGTTTAAATCAACTCTATCAGAATTAACATGAAGTAGGGATGTCTGAGTAAAACTTGGTAGTGTTTTGTGAGTACTATGGATTACTATATCTGCTCCTGCTTCTAATGCAGACATAGGAAGCTTATCTGAGAATCCCATATGTGGTCCATGAGCCTCATCTACCATCAAGATTTTATTTCTTTTATGAACAATATCTGCGATTTTCTTTAAGTCGTAACATACGCCGTAATAATTTGGGTATGTCAACAATACAGCCTTTATATCAGGCTCCACATCAAGAATTTCTTCAATTTCCTCAGGGACTAGTCCTGTCAATACATTGTAATTCTCGTTATAATTAGGATACAAGTATACAGGATTCAATCTATTTAAAATCATTGCATTATGAATTGATTTATGACAATTTCTCTGCAACAAAACCTTGTCTCCAGGTTTTGTAATAGCCGCTAGGGCTATATAATTACTCCCCGTAGAACCATTTACTCCATAATATGTTGCCTTTGCACCAAATACCTTAGCTGCATATTCTTGTGATTCCTTGATTATGCCTCTGGGTTCAAGAAGGTTGTCCATACCTTCGGTTTCAGTGGTGTCAATATATGGAATATACTCACTCCAATTTATCAGTGCGTTTCTGCCTTTATGTCCAGGCATATGGAAGGATACACTATTTTCTTCCATCAGGTTCTTTAAAGCTTCAAATACGGGTGTTTTCATCTTACCTTATCTACCTCCTAGATTATTAAAAAAATTAAATATATTACCTCATTATATATCACATTTTAATATATATAAACTATTTTTTTAGTTTTAGTAAACAAAATTATTATTGAATCTTTATTTACTTTATTCGTAAAAATATTAAACCCTGCATTAATTTACAGGGTTTATAAGCTCTCTTTCTCCAAGAAAATATCCTAAAAGGATTCTAATTAAATTTATGTATCCTTCATATTTATCATCATTTACATTGGAAAAAGTCAGTTCATTCATACAGCTTTTACACATATTTATACTAAAGACTCTAATAGTATCTCTTCTTTCACCACATATCTTACAATACATAACACCACCCCTTGCATAGATTATTATCATCTATTACCTATTTTATTCAGATAATAATATAAAGTGCTTGGGCGATTAAAAAATTAAAAATTAATAATTAAAAATCAAAATAATTGTCAATTAGTAAAGTATATTTATCTTCTTTCCACACTTGGTGCAGTTTCCATCTTCTAAATTATATATCTCTCCATTATTGTTTCTATCCACAAGAAGAATTTTGCATTCTGGGCAAATGGTGTTGTTATCTACTCCCCAAATGTTTCCAATATATACGTAATCCAGATATTTTTTGGCCATTTCTCTTCCTTTTAAAAGAGTCTCCAGCTTGGTTGGAGGCAGCTTCATCCTGTGGTTTGGAAAATATCTACTTAAGTGAAGTGGAATTTGCTTATCTATTTGTGAAATTGTCTCTGCAATCTTTTCAACTTCTTCCAAAGAGCTATTTTTGCCATCAATCAGGAGTGATGTAATCTCAACATGAGTGTATTTTGAAGCTGTTTTAATGGTCTCAAGAACAGGCTTAAGCCTTCCTTTACAAAGAGTTTTATAGAAATTATCATCAATTGATTTTAAATCTATATTCATCCCATCAATAAATGGTAAAATCTCCAGTAATGGCTCTTGATTTATATATCCATTTGTAACCAGAACATTCTTCATCCCTTTCTCTTTTGCCAGTCTTGCCATATCATATACAAACTCATAAAAAATCGTAGGTTCATTGTAGGTATAGGCTATGCCAATGGATTCCTGCGCCTGAGCCAGGGTTATTAAATCTTTATTGGAAATATCCAAGTGCATTGAGTTCTCACGGGTTATCTCCCAGTTCTGACAGAAATCACAGTCTAGATTACAGCCAAAGCTACCTATGGAAAATATCTTCCTTCCAGGATAAAAGTGATACAGTGGTTTCTTTTCAACTGGATCAAATCCATATGAAGTGATTTTTCCATAGTTCATTGAATAAAGACTTCCATCTATGTTCTTTCTAGATCTGCATATCCCTGTTCCATCTGGTCTTAGCTTGCAAAGATGTGGACAAAGCATACAGTATACTTCATTATTACCTGCTTTTTTATAATACATTGCTTCCTTCATAAACCCACCTCCTAGTGGTGTCTTATGACTTCAAATCTCTCCATGGAATAATCTTCATCCTCCATAATTCCCGCTTTTCTAAGAGCAATTTTCACCTGACTATCCACATCATCTACTCCTTCAATATTAGGTAAAAGAAGCCCTGTTCTATATCCTTTTTTTACTATTACGCCATAGCGCATGGTATCCAACTCATCCATAGAATGAATCTTTTCAGGTTGGAACAATACATCAACTGAATATACAAGGTTATCTAGTTCAGATTCTTCAACCTCTTCAAATCTTGGATCCCTTAAACCTGCATTTACTGCATAACGGATAATTTCAGTGGCAATGTTTTTCTCCCTGGCTTCTGTTGAGCCAATGCAGCCTCTTAGCATGCCATTTTTCTTTATAGTAACAAATACCGGACGTTTTTCCTCCAACAGTTCCTTGCTTAAATTCTTTGGAATATCTAAATACTTGCCATGTTTTATATAATACTCAAGGCTTTTTCTTGCAAGTCTTACATATTCATCTTCATTTTCTCGCACCTTTTTAACTCTTTTAGCTTCAATATCATCAATTTGAGTAAGTATATCCTTATTATCCTCTCCTACTACCTCTAGCTTAGCTGTCAAATATCCTACACCGAAGGGTCCTTCATAAGATAGTACTTCTGAACTTAGTTTTAATCCATCTAAAGTGCCTGCCATTATCATAAGAGAACGTAACCCACATTCTCCAGCCTTTTCTCCCAGACTTAAATCAAAGGTAACAATCCTTTCCATATTACCATTCATAAGAATATTTACCATTTCATCATCAAATTTTTTCCCAAAAGGAGAGTATGAATATGGTCCAGAATCCGATAATTTATGGGACATATCTCCACTGGCTATTACAACAGCATCTACACCAGATTCTTCTACTGCATTTTTGATTCCCATTCCAAATAAATAGAGGTCTTTTGGAGACAAAAGCCCATAAGTAATGTGGATAATTTTGAAATCCTTCATCTCTTTATCCACAAAGTATAAAGGTACTAAGGCTCCGTGATCTAATTTTAAGTCAATTTGATGTTCTTGAGAAAACTCCTTATTAATTTGGGCCATCATTATATCATTTTTTAAAGCATTTCTTATAATTTTATACCCAAGAAGTATATCATTCTTAAATGTTAATTTTAAATCCCAATTGCCAAACCTCTCAAAATCTCCATTGAGCTCCTCTTCCATTGAGATTGATATTGCATCTGTATATAATGGACCATGAGGGGTTATAAGTATAATTGTATCAGGAGATTTTTCCCTAATATCCTTTGCAATCTCCTTTATTCCATTTATGGTTTTAATAGCCCTCTTCTCTTCACCACCACCAATTTCTTCAATGATTATTGGCGGATGAGGACAGAGATAAGCCGATAGAATTCTTCCCATATGTTCAACTCCTTTCAAAGACTTTTAGTGTTTTTTATTTTAAATTTTTTATTTTATTTTTATGTTTTTTTCAATAAGTTAATAATACCCTGTATTAGTATTTATGGTTTAAATTATCACGAATTCGATAAGATTTGGCAACTGAACTTTATTTTTTATGCAGGAAATTAGTAAATGATGAACACCCTTAAAAGATAGACCTTAAATTCAGCTTGTGAATCATTCTAATTTACAAATAAAAAAATTAGTTCAGTCAAATCTTTGAGTGAGTAGGAATTTAAATCCTAAATACTATAGTACTAAGAAAACAAAAAACAACTGTCTATAGCACAAATCTGTATACTCGCTTCACTCATACAGATTTGGCTAGACTGTATCTGACCTACCATCAATTTTCAGAACTACACTGCAAATTGGGTTAGGTCATAAAAAAGGACAGATTATTCTGTCCTTTATATTTATCCTATAAATAGGTATCTTATTCTATTGTTTGCTCTTCTTCAGATTCCTCTTCAACTCCTGCACTTGCACCTCTTGAAGGTGAAGTCAATGAACATACTGGTTCATCAAGGTTAGTTAATATTGTTATTCCTTCCATAGATGCAATATCAACATCCTTTACAAACCTTGGAGTTGTAAAGTCTATATCTTCAACATCTATATCTGCTGTTTTAGGAATATATGATGGAAGACATTCTATTTCTATTTGATCTAATAATTGTAATAAAATAGATGGCTGTAACTTTATATTATCCCTATTTAAAAGTACTATAGGAATATTCATCTTAATTTTTTCATCCATCTTTAATCTTTGAAAATCAATATGTTGAATCTCTCCTGACATAGGATTCCTTTGAACTGTCTTTGCTATAACCGGAATCATCCTACCTTCTAAATCCAAATTGATAATAGAAGATGAGCCAGCCTCCTTAAAAATTTTGTTAAATTCGGTTGTGTTTACTTCTACAGCTATTGTCTCTTGACCTCTACTATAGATAATACCAGGTAATAAATTATTATCCCTTAGTTTTTTTACCTTATTTGATCCTAAACTTTCTCGTAATTCAACCTTCATCTTATAGTTGCTCATATTTGGATACACCTACCTTTTTCTTTTGATATATCCATCTTATCACATTTCAGAATATTAAGCAAATTGTGTATAATTCACACAATTGCTTTATAATATAAACTGCAATATCAAAAGCAGTATAACCCCTGGCACTCCAAGGATTCCAACGATTATTGCATTTAGCGGATTTATCGGGATAAAGGCTCCAAATAGTCCACCTACTAAATTGAATAAAAGAAGAATCGCTCCTCCAATAATCCCGTTGATAATTAGCTTAATTATTATCCTAATTGGAATAACTAATAACATCCCAATAAAATATAATAAAACTAGTCCTATTAGAAAAGCTACCAAAGTACCTATTGTTAAGTCCATAAAATCCCTCCATCTGAATCATATCCAAAAATGTTCATGTTTAATCTCCCACAAAGTATTCTAATTAATAATATTGGACATGGCTACTAATTATTACAAAAAGAAAAAAC
>CAZHLF010000133.1:0-6956 GCA_964532845.1 uncultured Tissierella sp. | reverse complement strand
GCAATCTTATTTTTTCTTTAAAAATATTATCTTGACATATTACCAGATTGCTTTACTCAGCCTTAGCTCCTGTTGCCCCCTGGCTTTTCATAATCTTCTTCATTCCATCAGTTGCTTCTACCCTTCCATCCATCAATACCCATAATGCTTCAACACCATCTTGTGACTGGATAAATGTCTTGCTTTCCTCATATGGTAATAAAAAAGCTACAGTTGAATAGAAATCCGCTTTGCCTGAGTCTGGTGTTACAACGGATACAGCCCTAAAATAATCCCCTGGCATAAGGGTTTTGGGATCAATCAAATGATGAATTCTCTTATCTTCATAAATATAAAATCTTTGATAATCTCCGCTGGAAACAACTGAAGCATTATTGATAAATACAGTTTCTAAAACACTTGATTCAGTGTTGTCAGTAAAGCTATCTGGGTTTTGTATCCCTACTCCCCATCTTTCTCTAATGCCATCCAATGGCTTTCCTATAGTTCTAATATTACCACCTGCACTAATAATAGCTGAAGTAAATCCAGCAGCTTGGATCTCCTTTGCAACAAGCTCTGTAGCATAACCTTTAGCAACAGCACCTACATCAATACTCATTAAAGGGTCTTCTAAAAATACAGTGCTATTATCTATATCTACTATTACTTTATTAATATCTGTATGCTTGTTTGCCTCTAATAAGTCCTCCATTGGTGGTAATTTTGCATTTTCAGGGTTAGCTTCTGCTTCATCCCTGTACTGGGACCAAATCTTAAGTACTGCACCTAATGCAATATTTGTCTCATCAGCTACATTAAGATTCAGATCTTTAGAGAATACTATTAAGTCCAATAAGTCCTTCTCTACCTTCACAGGTTCTTTACCTGCATTATCATTAATTGTTTTAATGTTGTTTACTCCTTCATAGTTGTTGTACTTGTCATAGAGCTTGTGAAGCTTAGACATCCTATCATGAATTTGTTCAACATAAGTATCAAACTCCTCTTGCGTCTTTGTATACCCAACAATCTGCGTAATTGTGTCAAATGTATCAAAGAAAGTAGCTGAGTACTTAGTATATTCTGGCTCCTTCTTGCAAGCACTTAAAAATCCTATCATCATAACCCCTACTAATATTAGGGAAACTATTTTTTTCATTCTATCACCCTTATAAATAATAACAAAATTAAATGGATAAATCAATATTTCCGTCAAAATCATAACACATCAATAATATTTCTAATTCTAAGCAAAAGGTATTTAGTGGTATAAATTATCTCGACTTCGAAAAGAATCGGTAACTGAACTTTGTTTTCGGGTGAAGGTCTTGGAAAATGATTAACACCCTCTTAAGATAGACCCTAAGTTCAGCTTGTTAATCATTCCAAGAACAAAATGAGAAAACAAAAGTACAGTCAATTCTTTGAGGGAGAAGGAATTTATATCCCTAAATACCTGACCCCTAGTATTAAGAAGTAAAAAAACTCCCTCACTATAAAGGAGGGAGTTTTAAATTAAATTAATTATCTAGCCATTTCAGCTGCTTCTTTAACTACTGCTAAGTATCCTTCAACAGTAATTGTAACAGTTGATGTTAACTCTGGAACGTCTGGTACGTTTTTGTGAGTTGGATTAGCTTCTTTAACTTTTAATCCAGTGATCTCATCAATAGTCTTTCCAGCCATCCACTCTTGGAATTCTGTCATTTGCTCATACCATTCTTTCTTAATTGCGGAAGCTCCAACCATTCCGTAAGCTTCTTTTAATTCATGTTTAGTCTTTCCTTCTACTGCTTTGTCATCTGTTACTTTACCTTCTGCATCATAGTTTACTTTAACTTGTGCATTGTCGATAACAGTAGCAACAACTTTACCTTCTGCATCAAATGCAGTTGCAGACATATATGTGTCTGATTGTGCTCTTGGTAATACTTCTTTACCATTAGCGTCTACGCCTTTATCTCTTCCACTGATGTGTGTTTCAACACCTAGACCTACTGTTTCAGCTCCTGGAGCATCTACTGCATTTGTCCAAGCTTCTTCAACAGCTGCTATGTAGCTTTCAACTGTTATTGTAACTGTTGATGTTAATTCTGGTACATCTGGAACGTTTTGGTGAGTTGGGTTAACTTCTTTAACTTTTAAGCCTGTGATTTCTTCAACAGTTTTACCAATCATCCACTCTTCAAAAGCAGCTGCTTGTTCAAACCATTCTTTACCAATAGCTGACGCGCCTTTCATTCCATATCCTTCTTTTAAATCTTTCTTAGTTTGAACTTCAGCAGCAACATCTGAAGTAACCTTCATGTCTGCATCAAATGCAACTTTTGGTTGAACTACATCTAAAGTAACGCTTACAACTTTACCATCAGCATCGAATCCTACTGCAGCCATAGTTACGTCCATTTGAGCTTGAGCTAATACTTCTTTACCATTAGCATCAACGCCTTTATCTTTGGATTTAGCTATGGAAATGTTTTGGCCTAAACCAAATTTTGCAATTTTTCCTTCTGTAGCTGGTGTTTCAGCAGGAGTTTCTGCTGGAGTTTCAGCTGGTGTCTCAGCAGGAGTTTCTACTGGTGCTGGTGTTTCTGCAGGTTTTGCACAACCTACTAAAGCTGTTGCTAGTAAAGTAAGTACTAGCATTAACGTAATAATCTTCTTCATTATGAACCCTCCATTAATAAATAATTTAGTTTAACAACATCTCATTATAACATATCGTTTAAAAATAGACAATAGATTCGTTATTTTTTTGATAATTAAAACATTTGCATTCTCAGGATGAAAACAATTTCATATTTTATAACACGCTACTGTGTTGATGTATAAATAATCATCTTTTTAATCTTCCCTATTTTTCCATGCTTTCTTAGTTTTTAGCACAGAGTTAACAATTACTGCCAGAATTGGACCTAATATAAGTCCTAAGGGTCCAAAAATTAACGAACCTGCAATTGTTGCAACAAAGGTATAAATAGGCCTGATTCCAATTTGATCTCCCAATACTTTTGGCTCTATAAACTGTTTGGAAATAGTAAGGACTACATATAAAATCAGCACTCCTACTCCCATTTTCTTATTGTCCCATATATAGGATACTACTCCCCATGGAACCATTACAATTCCTGCTCCAAGTAGTGGAATAATATCTAGTAATGCTATTAGAAAGCCAAGAAGATATGGCATTGGAGTACCAATTATCAAAAATCCTACGCTTAATATTCCAAATACAATTAACATAATAATGACTCTTGATTTGAAATAACCCTTCAAACCACCTATGGTATCCTTTAAAACTAATTTTATTAAATCTAAAAATTTATTCATATTCGCTCCTGTAATTTATAGTTTCTTCTTTATTTTATGATTTTTAGTCTAAAATTATTTCAGATTGTCAATTTTGGATCTAGCGCATCCCTTAATCCATCACCTAAAAGATTTAAAGATAGAACAGTAATCATAATAGCAAGCCCTGGAAACAAAACCATATACCATTCATCTCTCATAAATGTTCTAGCAGCTGATAACATTGCTCCCCATTCTGGCGTCGGAGGTTCAACACCTAATCCGAGAAAACTTAAGGAGGCTGCTAGTATAATTGAGGTTCCAACCCCTAATGTTGCCTGCACTATGATTGGGGCAAGTATATTAGGAAATAAATGTCGAAATAATATTCTAAAATGATTAACCCCAAGAGCTCTTGCAGCTTCAATATATTCTTGTTCTTTTACAGATAAGGTGGAAGCTCTTACTACACGTGAAAAATTAGGTATAGAGCTAATACCTACTGCCACCATCGAGGTTACAAGGCCAGGTCCTAATATGGAAGAAATTGCAATGGCCAATACTACTTTTGGTATTGACATTAATACATCTGTAAGACGCATAATAACTGAATCAATCCAACCTCCAAAATATCCTGATATGGCACCTAATAAAGAACCTATAAATGCCCCAACGCTTAATGATATAAAGCCAATCTTAAGAGATATACGAGTGCCATAAACAACACGACTAAAAATATCTCGTCCAAAGTTATCTGTACCAAATATGTATTTCTTAGATGGAAACTGTTTAGCATCACTATAGTTTTGCAAATCATATGGGAACGGTGCTATAAAGTCTGCAAATATTGCCACTAATACGATTAATATAAGTACTATCAATCCAATCATGGCAAGACGATTTTTCTTCAGTCTATCCCATACATCATGAAGTTGTCCCTTCCTATTGCTAACCATATTACAATCACTCTTCCTTTGTTATAGATAATTACTTTTTCCATCTATTTCTTCAATTCGATTTTTTATTCTCGGATCTAAGAATGCATACAATAAATCAACAAGTAAATTTACAATACTGCATAAAATTGCTATTATTAGAACTCCCCCCTGAACCACCTGATAATTCCGGGATTTAATAGCATCAACTAATAACTTCCCTAACCCTGGAATTGCAAATATTTGCTCATTTACTACAGCTCCACCAATGGCAATTGTAAATTGTATTCCTATAACTGTTATAATAGGAATCATTGCATTTGAAAGTGCATGTTTCACAATAACACTGAACTCAGTTAATCCTTTTGCCCTGGACGTACGAATATAATCTTGTCTAATAACCTCTAACATACTTGATCTTGTCATTCTGGTAATAGCAGCGATTGATCCTGCACTTATACCAATAATGGGCATTATATAATGCATAGGTCCATATAAACCTGAGGCTGGAAGTACTCCTAAAAATACTGAAAAGAACAAAATAAGCATGAGGGAAAGCCAGAAGTTAGGTAATGAATTGCCTATAAGTGCAAATATCATAGTTATGTTATCTATAAGTGAGTACTGTCGGGCAGCTGAAATAACCCCAGCAGGAATAGCAATTATAATAGAAAATATAATGCTAGCTACTGCAAGCTGAAATGTTATACCTAAACGTTCCATTACTTCATCCCTTACAGACCTTCCAGTTATATAATCAGTTCCCAAATCTCCTTTAAGTACTCCACTTAGGTACCTGATGTACTGTTGAGCAAAGGAATCATTTAAGCCTAGTTCTTCTCTTAATACCTGAACTTCTTCCTCAGTTGCAATATCTCCAAGTATAAGTCTGGCTGGATCACCTTTAGTAAAATACATCATTGTAAATACTAGAAGTGTGAGGCCTAAAAGTACAGGGATAGTTTCAAGAATACGTCTTACTATGATCTTTAGCATAATTATTCACCTCTTTATTTACTCCATTTAGTTCTTAACAAAAAACCGGGTAGTACCTTTCTTGTTTTAAGTTAAGAGTACAAACCCAGTTTCTTACTTTAATAATGATTACTTAAATCTTACTTTTGTCATGTCTGGAACAAGGCTTGGAGAAAATTCTAGTCCTTCTACATAACTACGAGTTCCAAATGCTGCTTTTGGGAATGCAACAGGAATACTATATGTTTTACTATATAAATAATCCTGTAATTCTCCATATATCTTTATACGTTCCTCTGTATCATAGGTAGAGCGTCCTAAATCCAATAAATCCTGCACATGTTCATCATTGTGTCTAATTGAGATAGTACGCCATGTTGGCCAAATCATCAAGGCTGCATCTGGATCAGAGATTGCTACTGCTGGCGCCATGTGGGATGTAGAAACTTTTCCCGAGTTATTTAGTTCAGTTAGAGTAGCAAGGTCTACCACAGAAATGTTCACTTTTACTCCAACAGCTCCCCACATACTTTGAAGAACTTCAGCAACTGCCGAATGAATTGGATGTTCATAAGTGTAAAACTCTATCTCAATACCATCTGGATATCCAGCTTCAATTAGTAATTCTTTTGCTTTTTCTGGGTTATACTCCATTGGTCCCACGGACTTATGCCCTAAGATACTAGGTATATAATAACTATCTGCAACTGTAGCATTTCCCTGGAATACAATATCAACAAGAGAAGGCATATCAATTGCATGTGCTAAGGCTTGTCGAACTCTAATATCATCAAAAGGTTTCATTGAATTATTAAGAAGTATAAAAGTACTTGATTGACTTTCTCCACTTATTAGTTTGGTTTCCGGATTTTCTTCTATTCTATTCCAGTCAGAAAAAGCCAATTCCATTGCTACATCTACTCCACCAGTTTCAAGTTCAATACTTCGAGAGTTTGACTCAACAATTATTCTGGCAGTAGCTTTCTCAAAAGGAAGGCTTTCTCCCCAATAACCATCATATTCTTCTAGTTCAATACGATCACCTGATACCCATTGAACAAACTTCATAGGACCAGTTCCTATAGGAGCCCTGCCATATTCAGCTTCACCCATGGTTTCTCGAGCACTCTTGCTAAGCATTGCACCACGGAAGGATGCAAGGGCTTCAAAAAGAGGTGCATATGGATTTAGAAGTTTAAGTTCCAGGGTATAATCATCAATTACTCTTGTATTTTCAGCATCAATACTAGAAAAAACTGTCTTGCTAAATGAGCTACTACCACCAAGAATCAAGGAATAGACAGCATCCTCGGCAGTAAACTTGCTACCATCATGAAATGTAACATCATCACGTAATTTGAATATTACTGTAGTATCATCTACAAGCTCCCACTCTTTGGCAAGCCAAGGGATGAATTCTCCATTATCATCTTTTTTTATCAATGTTTCAAAAATTAGTGTGCCCACTGTAAATCCTTGTTGTTTTGAATGCATATATGGATCAAGTGATGCTGGTTCTTGATCAATTGCAAACAATAAATCAGTTTTATTTGTAGGTGTATTTATATTTGTGTCTCCCTTTTTACCACATCCTGCTAAGCTTAATACTATCACCAATGACAGCATAACTGCAATAAATCTTTTTATCATTTAATTATCTCCTTCTTTTATTAACTTTTTTAAGATTAATGAACCTTCTATTAATATAACAGATTTTTGATAAAATTAAAATTGCTATAAAAAATAAAAGCCACACCTTATTGGTATGGCCATGAT